>CALGWX010000100.1 GCA_937936215.1 uncultured Burkholderiaceae bacterium
TGCGGCTGGCCTGACCCCCCGCGCCGGCGCGCCTTGCGCTCCCGCCGCGCGCCGTGCGGCGACGGCACCGCGCAGCCCCGTGGCAGCGCTCACCCATGCGGCGCCGCGGCGGCAGGAAAGCACGCGACACTGGGGCGGGACCGAAGCAGGCGACGCCCTGCTCGGGCGCGATAAGGCGAAGCTTCACGGGAACGCCGTTGCGTGGACTGCGCCGCGCGGCGCGCGGGCGAAACGGCTGGGTGCATCTTTCTCGCGCGTCCGCTTCGCGGGTAGCCGCCGCGCCTTGGCCGCACCCGCGCCGCGTTGCGCCGTCGCTGCACACCGCACGGTGCCAATGCGCGCCGCCACGCCGAAGCGCAAGTAGCGCCTGTTCCTTTCGCCGCGTCAGGAGGGGGGCGATCAGGCGGCGCGTCTTGCCGCGCCGCGCGCCAGCACCGGGGCGAGGTGTCGCCCGGTGTGGCTGCCGGGGTGGGCGGCGATCTGCTCCGGCGTGCCGGTGGCGACGATGCGCCCGCCGGCATCGCCGCCCTCGGGCCCGAGGTCGATCACCCAGTCGGCGGTCTTGATGACGTCGAGGTTGTGCTCGATCACCACCACCGTGTTGCCGGCGTTGCGCAGCTGGTGTAGCACCGCCAGCAGCAGGTTCACGTCGTGGAAGTGCAGCCCCGTGGTCGGCTCGTCGAGCACGTACAGCGTGCGGCCGGTATCGCGCTTCGAAAGCTCCAGCGACAGCTTCACGCGCTGCGCCTCGCCGCCGGACAGCGTGATCGCGCTCTGCCCGAGCCGCACGTAGCCGAGGCCGACATCGGCGAGCAGGGCGAGCTTGCGCGCCAGCACCGGCACCGCGGCGAAGAACTGCGCCGCGTCCTCGACCGTCATGTCGAGCACCTCGGCGATGTTCTTGCCCTTGTACAGCACCTCCAGCGTCTCGCGGTTGTAGCGGCGGCCGCCGCAGGCATCGCACGGCACGTACACGTCGGGCAGGAAGTGCATCTCGACCTTGATCAGGCCGTCGCCCTGGCAGGCCTCGCAGCGGCCGCCCTTGACGTTGAAGGAAAAGCGCCCCGCCTCGTAGCCGCGGCTGCGCGCCGTCGGCGTCTCGGCGAACAGCTCGCGGATCGGGGTGAACAGGCCGGTGTAGGTGGCCGGATTGCTGCGCGGCGTGCGGCCGATCGGGCTCTGGTCGACGCAGATGATCTTGTCGAAGTGCTCCAGGCCCTCGATCGAAGCGTACGGGGCCGGCTCGGTGGCGGCGCCGTGCGCGTGGCGGGCCACCGCCGCGGCCAGCGTGTCGTTGATGAGCGTCGACTTGCCGGAGCCGGACACGCCGGTCACGCAGACGAAAAGCCCCACCGGCAGCTCGAGGTCGACGCCCTTCAGGTTGTTGCCGCGCGCGCCGAGGAGCCGCAGCCAGCCCAGCCCTGGCGGCACCCGCGCCGCCGGCACCTCGATGCGCCGCCGTCCCGCGAGGTAGGCGCCGGTCAGCGACGCCGGCGCCCGCTCGATGTCGGCCGGCATGCCCTGCGCGACAACCTCGCCGCCGTGCGCGCCGGCGCCCGGGCCCATGTCGACGACGTGGTCGGCGGCGCGGATCGCGTCCTCGTCGTGCTCGACCACCAGCACCGTGTTGCCGAGGTCGCGCAGCCGCTTCAGCGTGGCGATCAGCCGCGCGTTGTCGCGCTGGTGCAGGCCGATCGACGGCTCGTCGAGCACGTACATCACGCCGGTCAGCCCCGAGCCGATCTGCGAGGCGAGGCGGATGCGCTGCGCCTCGCCGCCCGAGAGCGTGTCGGCGGCGCGGTCGAGCGTGAGGTAGCCCAGGCCCACGTCGTTCAGAAAGCGCAGCCGTGCCGCGATCTCGCGCACGATGCGGCCGCCGACCTCGCCGCGGCTGCCTGCCAGGCGCAGCGATTCGAAGTAGGCCATCGCCTCGGCGAGCGGGGCGCGCTCGACCTCGAAGATGGCGCGCCGCTCGCGGCCCTCGCCGACGAAGACGTGGCGCGCCTCGCGCCGCAGCCGCGTGCCGCCGCAGTCGGGGCAGGGCCGGGTGCTGCGCAGGCGGCCGAGCGCCTCGCGCACCGCCGGCGAATCGGTCTCCCGCCAGCGCCGCTCCAGGCTCGGCAGCACGCCCTCGAACGGGTGCCGCCGCGTCACCTTGCGGCCGCGCTCGGTGCCGTAGGTGAACGCCACCGCCTCCTCGCCGCTGCCATGGAGTACCTGCTGCCGGAACGGCTCCGGCAGTTCGGCGAAGGGCCTTTCGATGTCGACGCCGGCGTGGCGCGCCAGCGCGGCGAGGAGCTGGAAATAGTGGCTGTTGCGGCGGTCCCAGCCGGGAATCGCGCCGGCGGCGAGCGACAGTTCCGGATGCTCGACGACGCGCGCCGGATCGAAGTACTCGACGCGGCCCAGGCCGTCGCACGTCGGGCAGGCTCCGCTTGGGCTGTTGAACGAGAACAGCCGTGGCTGCAGATCCGGCGCCGCGTACGCGCACAGCGGGCAGGCGTGGCGGCTGGAGAACAGCTGCTCGCTGCCGTTGTCGACGTCGAGCAGCAGGGCGCGGCCGTCGGCCACCCGCAGCGCGGTCTCGAACGACTCGGCCAGCCGCTGCCGCGCCTCCGGCCGCACCTTCAGACGGTCGACGACGACGTCGATCGAGTGCTTCTCGTGGCGCGCGAGCTTCGGCACGTCCTGCGCCTCGACGATCGCGCCGTCGACGCGCAGGCGGACGAAGCCTTGTGCCTGCAGGTCGGCGATCAGCTCGCCGAACTCGCCCTTGCGTTCGCGCACTAGTGGCGCCAGCACCACCAGGCGCGAGTCGGCGGGCAGCGACAACGCGGCGTCGACCATCTGCGCCACGCTCATCGCCGCAAGCGGCTGCTCCGGGTGGTCGGGGCAGTGCGGGGTGCCGACGCGCGCGAACAGCAGCCGCAGGTAGTCGTGGATCTCGGTCACCGTGCCGACCGTCGAGCGCGGGTTGTGCAGCCCCGCCTTCTGCTCGATGGCGATAGCGGGACTCAGGCCCTCGATCAGGTCGACGTCGGGCTTTTCCATCAGCTGCAGGAACTGCCGCGCGTAGGCCGACAGCGACTCGACGTACCGCCGCTGCCCCTCGGCGTACAGGGTGTCGAAGGCGAGCGAACTCTTGCCCGACCCGGACAGCCCAGTGATCACGACCAGCTTGCCGCGCGGCAGCTCGAGGTCGATGTTCTTCAGGTTGTGGGTGCGGGCGCCGCGGATGCGCAGGCTGTCCATCGTGCTGGCCCACCGGCCGGGGTCAAACGCATCACTATAGCCAGCGGCGCCAAGCGCACGCCGGGGCCGCTTTGCCCTGCGGCCGCACGCGGCGGCGGTGCAAAAGCGTCGCGCTGGCGCAGCCCGCTGGGCGCGGCCGGAGCGCGCCGACCCCGTCGGTATCATCCCTCGCGCTCGTCGCGCCCGCGCTCAGCGGCCGCCACATCCAGGGAGACAGGCGATGGCTTCGGTGAACAAGGTGATCCTGATCGGCAACCTCGGCCGCGACCCGGAGACCCGCTACAGCCCGGACGGCGCCGCGGTCACCAACATCCGGGTGGCGACCACCGACACCTGGAAGGACAAGGCCACCGGCGAGAAGAAGGAGGCCACCGAATGGCACACCGTGGTCTTCTTCGGGCGGCTGGCGGAGATCGCCGGCGAGTACCTGAAAAAGGGCCGCCAGGTGTACGTCGAGGGTCGCTTGCGCACCCGCAAGTGGACCGACAAGGACGGCAACGACCGCTACACGACCGAGATCGTCGCCGACGCAATGCAGATGCTCGGCTCGCGTGACGCCGGCGGCGGCGGGGCGGACTTCGAGGATGCGGCGGCGGCCCCTCGCGCCGCCGGCCGCGACGCCGGCGGCCGGCCGGCGCAGAGGCCCGCGCCGAGCGTTGCCGACATGGACGACGACATCCCGTTCTGACCGCGGCGCCGGCGCCGTCGCCCCGACCCTGCGGCCGACGGCGCACTGCAGCACGTGATGGGCCCTAGCCCATCTCCGTGACCCCACCTTTAGGGTATGGGTGGGTTATCCTGCTGCTCTCGCCCGTGGTCCCTCGCGCCAGATCGTCCTTGGACGCTTCCGACCTGCCCGAACTTGGCGCCGTCATCGCGCCGCCGCCCGCCAGCCTGTTTGACGTGCTGCCGGACGCGGTGCTTCGCTTCGACGCCGTCGGGCGGATCGTCTACGTGAACGCCGCCTTCGAGCGGGCGACGATGCTGGGCCGCCGCGCCCTGCTCGGCCGCCGGCTCGACGAGACCACCGAACTCGCGCCCTACGCCGCGCTCTGGGAGGGTCAGCTCGCCGAACTGCTCGCCACCGAAGAGGAGCGCTGGTTCAAGTTCAGCTATGAGCACCCGCTGGGGCGCCGGTACTTCGACGTGCGGCTGCTGCTGGAGCGCGGCGCCCAGGCGCCGCACGTCACCGCGCTGCTGCGCGACGTCACCTACGCGCGCGGCGTCACGCGTGCCTCGCGTGGGTCCGATGCGCTGGCCGAGGCGATGCTGGCGGCGGTCAATGTCGGCCTGGCGCTGCTCGATCGCGACCTGCGCCTGAGGCACTTCAACGGCTTTCTCGAGGAACTGACCGGCATTCCCGCGGTGCAGGCCCTTGGGCGCCGGTTCGACGAGCTGTTCGACCTCGCCGAGTTGCCGCAGCTCACGGCGTCGCTGCTGCGGATGCGCCGTGGCGAGCAGCGCGAGACCGAGGAACACGAGTACGGGCTGCCGGCCGGCAGCCGGCCCTGGGTGCGCGAGCGGCGCACCCCCATTTACGACGCGCGCGGCGTGTTCGACGGTGTCTTCATCCTGGTCGAGCACATCGACCCGGCGCGGCACGCGCTCTCAGCGCTGCGCGGCGCGCTGGATACTGCCGGCGAACTGGTGCTGGAAGTCGGCGTCGATGGCACTGTCCTGGACGCCAACGAGACCGCGCTGCGCGAACTGGGGTTGCGCCCGGCCGACCTCGGCCGCACGGCGCTCACCGACATCGACCGCGAACTGACCGCAGCCGGGTTCGCCGCCATGGTCGAGCGGCTGCGCGCCCACGGCGCCGAGCGCCGCGAGGCGTTCTACGCCAGCCGGCAGCGGCCGGGCGCCACCCTCGCGGTCGAGGTGATCGCGCAGCGCGCTGGCCAGGGGCCGCGCGAGTCGGTGCTGCTGCTAGCGCGCGACATCGGCGAGCGCAAGCGCGCCGAGGCGGCGCTGCTGGAGAGCGCGGAGCGATTCCGCTCCCTGTTCGACGACAGCCCGGTGGCGCTGCTGCTGCTCGACGAGAACCTGCGGGTGCTGCAGGCCAACCGCGCCGCTGGCGGCATGCTCGACAGTGCGCTGATCGACCTCATCGGGCTCGAGGTCCCGGCGCTGCTGCACCCCGGCGACGCGGCGGCGGCAGCGCGGCTGCGCCGCGATCTCGCCGCCGAAGCGCTGCACGATGGTGACGCCGACGTGCGCATCGTGCACGCCGACGGGCGCGTGCTGTGGGCGCGGCTGGTGGCGCGCGGCTGGCGCGTCGGCCGCACGCGCCGCATCCTGCTCGTGATGGAGGACTACACCGAGCGCAAGCTGGCGGCGCTGCAGTTGGCGGCGGCGGCGGCGCAGCAGCGCACGCTGCTGGAGACCATGGCCGCCGCGGTGGCGCAGGTGCGCGACGGCGCGGTGGTGCACGCCAACGCCGAGTTCTCCCGGCTGTTCGGCGTCGCCGAGCAGGACGTCGCCGGCCTGCCGCTGGCCCGCCTGGTCGACGGCCCGCCGGTGGATGGGATCGCGCCGGGGCCGCTGCCGTCGGCGCAGGCGGGGTCACTGGCCAGTATCGAGACGATGCTGCTTGCCGCCGATGGTCGGCCGGTCTGGTGCCTGGTGCAGGCGCGGGCGCTCGACGGCGCCGGCCAGCACCGTGGCGCCGTCGAGGCCATCTACACCTTCCAGGACATCGGGCCGCAGCGGCAGGCGCGCGAGGCGCTGTCGCGGTCGCTGGCGGAACTGAACCTGGTGTTCGACTCCACCGAGGTGGCGCTGCTGCACCTGAGGGAAGGGCGCGTGGTCCACTGCAACGCGCAGGCGGCGGCGATGTTCGGCGACGAACAGGGGCCGGTGGGCCGCGACTTCAGCGAGTTGATGGCCGAGGCGGCGCCGCTGGCGACAGGCACGCACGGAGCGGAGCTGCGGATGCGCAACGCTGCCGGCACGCCGTTCTGGGCTCTGGTGTCGGCACGGCCGGTCGACGAGACGCACCCCGGCGGCGGCCTGATCGTCTCCGTGCTGGACATCGACGAGCGCAAGCAGGCCGAGCAGGAACTGCGGCAGATGCGCGAGTACCTCGACCTGGTGCTGGAGAGCCTGCCGGTGGCCGTGGCGGTGCGCGACGCCCGTGACGGACGCTTCGTCAGCATCAACCGCGCCGGCGAGGCGCTGCTCGGGCGGCCGCGCGCCGCGGTGATCGGCCGCGGCTGGGACGAGCTCTATCCGCCGGCGTTGGCGGCGCAGTTCAGCGCCCTCGATGCGCGCGCGCTGGAAAGCGGCGCCTTGATCGAGGAGCCGCGGGTCGAGATGCCGGCAGCCGAGGGCCGCCTGGCGACCGTGCATCGGCGGGTGCTGCCGGTGGCCGACAGCGGCGCGGCAGGCGAGGGTCCGCGCTACCTGATGTCGATCATCGACGACCTCTCGGATACCGTGCGCGCCGAGGCGGCGCTGCAGGACACCGAGGCACGCTTCCGCGAGCTGGCGCAGCACATCGACGCCTTCGTCTTTATCGCCGAGGCCGACCTGTCGCGGATCCTCTACGCCAGCCCCCGCTGCGAGGCGCTGCTCGGCGTTTCCGCCGCGCAGCTGCAGGCCGATCCGCGCCTGGCGCTGGAGTGCGTGCAGGCGCCGGAGCGGCCGGCGCTGTCGCGCCGGCTGCCGCTGGTGCTGGCGCGGCTGCGGCGGCTGCGGCGGGCGGAGCTGACGGTGCGGATCGACCATCCCCGGCGCGGCCCGCGCAGCATCGCGGTGCGCTTCACCCCGGCGCGCACGGCCGCCGGCGGCGTGCGCGTCTT
>CALGWX010000101.1 GCA_937936215.1 uncultured Burkholderiaceae bacterium
CACTGGCGCCGCTTCGACCGCGCAAGACATCGCAGCAAGTCGCCGACGTGGCGCGCCACGCCGGCGCGCCAGCGGCGCCGCGACCGCGCAAGGCACCCGCGCACCGATGCGCCGGCCAGGCGGGCGAGCGCTGCCAAGCGCCCTCACGGCGAGACAGCCACGTTCCAGTTGCCTGCACAGGGGCTAAGCCCCAGCTAACCGCCGCAGGCGCGCGACTCGGGCCGAAGCCAATGCGCAATGCATCCGCGCACTGATGCGTCGGCAAGGCTGCCGATCGCTGCCGACCATCGCGGCAAGAGCACCATGTTCCGGTTGCCTGCCCGCTCGCTGCGCCCCCGCCGCCGGCGGCAGGCGCGCGGCGTCGGACGCAGCCACCGCAAGCGCGCGCGCCCGTGGCCGGCCCTCCCTTCGCCCGAGGCGATGCGCAGTTCGCGCGATCGGCTCGGCGAAAAGCGCCCGCCGTCATCGCCCGCCCTCGACAGCGTCTTCGTCCAGCGCCACCATCTGCGCGCACAGGCCGCCGAGGGCGCCCCACACGGCGGCGAACACGCCGATGTCGAACGCGAGCACGGTGGAGACCTTCACCGTGGTGAAGCCCAGTGGCAGGCTGCCCCACAGGTGCGTCATGTACGCCTGGCCGTAGGCCAGCGCCGGCAGGCCGCTGGCGAGCGACAGCAGCACGCCGGCGGCGGCCAGCCGCAGCGGGCCGAGCGGCATCTTGCGCTGCGCCACCTCGGCGCCCTGCGCCACGGCCAGCATCGCGGTAGCCGCCACGGCGACCATGCCGCCGATGAAGCCGCCGCCCGGCTCGTTGTGGCCGCGCAGCAGGATCCAAATGGAGGCGGCCAGCATCAGCGGATACAGCCACCGCACGAAGACGTCGAGGATCACCGCGCGCGGCGTCATCGCGCCCTCGCCTCGGCCTTGCGCCGCGCCCGCTCGCGCGCCAGCCGCAGCAGGGGAGCCGCGGCGATGAAGCTCACCGCCACCACCGCGATCTCGCCGAGCGTATCGACGGCGCGGAAGTCGACCAGGATCACGTTGACGACGTTACGGCCGTTGGCCTCCGGCACGGCGCGCGAGTTGAAGTACTGCGCCAGCGTGCCGTCGATCGGGCCGGCGGCAGCGGCGAGCAACAGCCCCGCCGCCACGGCGCCGAAGGCGATGGCGACGACCGCCCGCGTCCAGGCGCGCTGCGGGCCGGCGGGATCGAGGTCGAGTCGGCGCACGCGCAGCAGGATCGCCGCGATCACCACCACGAACGCCACCTCGACCGCAAACTGGGTGAAGGCCAGGTCCGGTGCGCCCAGGAACAGAAAGACCAGTGCGCAGCCGAGCCCCACGAGGCCGCTGGCCAGCAGCAGCACGAAGGAATCGCGCAGCACGCACACGGCGGCCGCCGCCGCGACAATGGCCAGGCACGCGCCCGCCACCGCCAGCGACGGCCACTGGCCCGCCGGCCACAGGCCCGGCGGCGCCAGCCACAGCGCCGCCACCAGCACGGCGACGACGAACACCGCCAGCATCGCGGCGTAGGCGACCAGGCTGCCGTTCTGCAGCCGCGGTGTCACCGCCGCCGCGGCGGGGATCGCCGCCACCGCGCCGCGATAGGCGGCTTCCGGGCCAAAGCGGTCGAGCCACGGCAGCGCCTCGAGCGCCGCGTGCAGGCGGTCCCAGAAGAGGTAAATGCCCAGGCCGACCGCGGCCGCCACCGCCAGCGCGCCAAGCGCGGCGCCGTCTTCGAGCGAGAAGCTCAGGCCCTCGAATGCCAGCGCCGGCCGCATCGCCTCGGCGGCGGCGCCGATCAGCGGATCGACCAGGTGCGGCAGCGGCCCGAACAGGATGCCCAGTGCCGCGATCGCCAGCGGTGGCAGGGTCAGCGCCCAGCCGCATTCGTGCACGCCGACGTCGTGCTTGCCGCCGCGGTGCCAGAAGATGCGGATCGCCGCCACGCCGGCCACCGCCACCGACACCGCGCTGACGAACAGGCTCGAGTAGCCGACCCAGGCGTAGACCTCCCCCTCGCTCTTGGCCACCGCGATCATGTCCTTGGCGACGAAGCCGAACGACAGCGGCATCCCGGCCATCGAGATGCCGGCCAGCAGGGCGGCGCCCGCCGTCAGCGGCATCACTGGCGCCAGTCCGGCCAGGTCGTCGATGCGCCGCGTGCCGGTGGCGTGGTCGACGTTGCCGGCGACGAAGAACAGCGGCGCCTTGTACAGCGCGTGCGCGAGCAGGAAGGCGGCCGTCGCGGTGGCGGCGCCGTCGCCCGGCACGCCGATCAGCATCACCAGCGTGCCGAGCGCGGAGACGGTCGACCACGCGAGGATGCGCTTCAAATCGCGCTCGCGCAGCGTCAGCGCCATCGCCAGCGCGGCGGTGACCCCACCCACGCTCACCAGCACCACCTGCCACAGCAGCAGGTCGTTGAACGCCGGGTGCAGCCGCCCGAGCAGGTAGATGCCGAGCTTGACCATCGTCGCCGAGTGCAGGTAGGCCGACACCGGCGTCGGCGCGCTCATCGCGTTCGGCAGCCAGAAGTGGAACGGGAACTGCGCGCTCTTGGTGAAGGCGCCGATGAAGATCAGCACCAGCGCCGCCGGTAGGCGCGGATCGCCGATCCAGGCGTCGCGGCTTTCCATCAGCGCCACCACCGAGAAGCTGCCGCCGATGTCGCCGAGGAGAATGAGGCCCGCCAGCAGCACCAGGCCGCCGCCACCGGTGATGAACAGCGCCTGCTGCGCCGACTTGCGGCTGCCTTCGTCCTCGTGCTTGAAGCCGACCAGCATGAACGAGGTAAGGCTGGTCAGCTCCCAGAACACGAACAGCGCGATCAGGTTGTCGGCGGTCACGCAGCCGAGCATCGCCGTCATGAACAGCAGCAGCAGCACGAACAGGCGGCCGCGGCGCGGGTCGCCGGCCATGTAGCCGGCGGCGTAGACGAACACGAAGCTGCCGATGCCGGTGATCAGCAGGATGAACATCAGCGACAGGCCGTCGAAGTGCAGCGTCAGGTCGATGCCCAGCGACGGCGCCCAGGGGATGACGAGCAGCACCAGCGGCGCGCCCTCGGTGAGATAAAGGCCCGCCGCGAAGACGAACAGCGCCGCCGGCAGCAGCGCCAGCCAGCCGAGGCGGGAGGTGCCGTGCGCGCCCGCGCCCATCAGCGGCTCCCAGCGCGGCGCAGCCGCCCGCCCGCGCCGCCGCCGGCGGCGCCGATGACCGCGGCCACCGCTAGCGCTCCTCGCCGCGCTGCTCGCGCGGGCGCGGCGGGGCCAGCGTCCCGTCGAGCTGCTTGGCCGCCTTGACGAGCAAGTGCGCCGACACCGGCGCGGTAAGGAACAGGAACAGCGCCACCAGGATCTCGTGCAAGCTGAGGCCCGCGTCCTGCCAGGTGAAGTAGGCGGCCGAGGCCGCCAGCACGCTGCCGACACCGAGCGTGGTGGCCTTGGTCGGCCCGTGCAGGCGCTTGGCGAAGTCTGACAGCTTGGCGAGCCCGAAGGAGCCAACCACGGCGAAGAACGCCCCGACCACCAGCAGGACGCTGAGCACGATGTCGAGCAGCAACGGCGGCGCGGTCATTCGGCGATGTCTCCCCGTAGCAGGTGCTTGGCCAGCACCACCGTGCCGACGAAGCCCAGCAGCGCGATCATCAGCGCCGCCTCGAAGTACAGCGCCGTCCGGTAGTACATACCGAGCAGGATCAGCAGCGCCAGGGCGTTGATGTACAGCGTGTCCAGCGCCAGGATGCGGTCGGGCAGCGACGGGCCGATGGCCAGGCGCCAGGCCGCCAGCAGCAGCGCCAGCGACATCGCGCCGATCGCCCACGGCAGCACGGTGGCAAACAGGCTCATCTCGGCTCGACCCCGTCGAAGATCCGGATTAGCGGCCGCTCATAGCGCTCCTTGATGGAGGCCACCAGCGCGGCCGCCCCCTCGTCGCCGCCGTCGACGTGCAGCGCGTGCACCAGCAGCCAGCGGCGGTCGGGCGTGAACTCGGCCGAGATCGTGCCCGGTGTCATCGTGATCATGCCGGCGAGCGTCAGCGCCCCGTGCGGGCTCTTCAGGTCGAGCGGCACCCAGACGAAGCGCGGCCGGATCGCCGCTTCCGGCCCGAGGATGCGCCGCGCCACCTCCACATTGGCGACCACGATGTCCCACAGCACGATGCCCGCCAGCCTCAGCGCGACATCGACACGGTGGACCTGCCGCAGGCCGGCACTGACGGGGGCGGTGATCAGGGGCACCACCACGGCAAGCACCGCCGCCAGCACCACGTGCGCCGGGTCGACGGTGTTGTTCAGCAGCAGCCAGACGACGAACAGCAGCGCGCTGAAGATCGGCGAGGGAAAAAGGCGGCTCACTTTTTCAGTCCCTGGCGCGGCGTCCATAACGGCGCCACGGGTTTTGCGCCAAGCACGGCGGCGATGTAGGGGCGGCGCTCGGCCAGCTGGCGCGCCGTCGACTGCGCGAACTGTGCCAGCCAGCCCGCGAAGACGGCATTGGCAATGACCAGGAGGAGCAACCCGCCCAGGGCCAGCCGCTGCGCCGGGTGCGCTGGCGCGGCCGCCGCGGTGGCCGCGGATTCGTCCTGCCCGGCCCAGAACAGGGTGGTGCCGGCGCGGGCCAGCGCGATCAGGATGCCGAGGCTGGACACCAGCACCACCGTCCAAGTGACCGCCGTCAGCGGCGCCGCCAGCGCCGCGTCGAGCACGAAGCCCTTGCCGAGGAAGCCGGCCAGCGGCGGCAGGCCGGCGGCGGAGATGGCGAAGGCGGCGTACAGGGCGCCGGTGCTCGCCCAG
>CALGWX010000102.1 GCA_937936215.1 uncultured Burkholderiaceae bacterium
CCTCGGCGGTGCGTGCCTGAACGTCGGCTGCATCCCGTCGAAGGCGTTGATCCACGTCGCATCCGAGTTCGACCGCGCGCGCCGCTTCGGCGCGGACAACCCGCTCGGCATCCGCGCCGGCACGCCGACCTTCGACGCCGCGGCCGCGGTGCGCTGGAAGGACGGCGTGGTGCGGCGGCTGACCGACGGCGTGGCGGCGCTGCTGCGCAAGCACGGCGCGCAGGTGATCAACGGCTGGGCGGAGATCGTCGACGGCAAGACGGTGGAGGTGCGGGCGCAGCGCCCGGGCGGGGAGCAGACGCGCCGCATCAGCTGCGAGCACCTGCTGCTGGCGCCGGGCTCGGTGCCGGCGGCGCTGCCGTCGCTGCCCTTCGGCGGCCGCGTGATCTCTTCCACCGAGGCGCTGTCGCCGGCGGCGATTCCGCCGCGGCTCGTGGTCGTCGGCGCCGGCTACATCGGCCTCGAACTCGGTGTGGCCTACCGCAAGCTCGGCGCCGAGGTCACGGTGATCGAGATGCTGCCGCAGGTGCTGCCGGCCTACGACGCCGAACTCGTGCGGCCGGTGGCCGCGTCGCTGCGCCGCCTCGGCATCGACGTGCACCTGAACGCGACCGTGATCGGGATGAACGACGCGGGCGACGCGGTGCGCTTCCGCGACGCGCAGGGCACCGAGCAGCAGGTCGCGGCCGACCGGGTGCTGGTGGCGATCGGCCGCCGCCCGGCCACCACCGGCTGGGGCCTGGAGCGGCTGATGCTCGACATGAATGGCCACTTCATCCGGGTCGACGCGCAGTGCCGCACCTCGATGCGCAACGTGTGGGCGATCGGCGACGTGACCGGCGAGCCGATGCTCGCCCACCGCGCGATGGCGCAGGGCGAGATGGTGGCGGAAATCATTGGCGGCGCGAAACGGCGCTTCGAGCCGGCGGCGATCCCGGCGGTGGTCTTCACCGACCCGGAGGTGGCGACGGTCGGCCTGTCGCCCGCGGAAGCCGAAAAGGCGGGGCTCGACTGCATCCATGCCCACTTCCCCTTCGCCGGCAACGGCCGCGCCCTGACGCTGGAAGCCGGCGAAGGCTTCGTGCGCGTGGTCGCCCGGCGCGACAACCACCTGATCGTCGGCTGGCAGGCGGTCGGGCACGAGGTGTCGGAACTGGCCGCCGCCTTCGTGCAGTCGATCGAGATGGGCGCGCGGCTGGAGGACATCGCCGGCACCATCCACGCCCACCCGACGCTCGGCGAGGCGGTGCAGGAAGCGGCGCTGCGCGCGCTCGGCCACGCGCTGCACGTCTGAACGCGCCGATGCGGCAGGCGCAGACGCGGCTCGTCATCGACACGCGCGGCCGGGGACTCACCGACATCACGCGCCGCATCGAGGCATGGGTGGCGCAGACCGGCCTGCGCGACGGCCTGCTCACGGTGTTCGTCCGCCATACCTCGGCGAGCCTGCTCGTGCAGGAAAACGCCGACCCCGGCGTGCAGCGCGACCTCGAGCGCTTCTTCGCGCGACTGGTGCCCGACGGCGACCGCCTGTTCGAGCACGACGCGGAAGGGCCGGACGACATGCCGGCGCACGTGCGCGCCGCACTCACACAGACGAGCCTTTCGGTGCCTTTGGCTGGCGGCCGGCTGGCGCTCGGCACCTGGCAGGGTATCTACCTCTACGAGCACCGCAGCCGCGGCCATCAGCGCGAGGTGGCGCTGCACCTGGTTGGCGAGTAGGCGCGCCAGCGGCCGGCCGTGGCAGCGTGGCGACCCGAGGCGGTTCCCTCGGGCGCCGGGGTCGCCGTCGTCGCGCCGCCCGCGGTTGTCGACGATCCGCGGCGGCACGGGACGGCGGCTTCCCTGCCGCGGCCGGACGAGCGCCGACGTTCGGTGCGCCGGCTTGCCGCGAGCTTCAGCGCGCCGCGCCGCTGCCGCCATCGAGCGCCAGCGGGCCGGCGCCGGTGGCGGCGTCCAGTTCGAACTCGACCTCGAACTGCGACTGCCGGTACACGAAGCCGTCGGGCACCGACAGCATGGCGCTCGGGCTGCCGAGGCCGTCGACGAGCGCCGTCCGGTGCGAGGGCGAGGCCAGCCGCCGGACCGGCTGACGCGCCTCGACCAGCACGTCGGCGGTGAAGCGCGGCACCCATGGCGCCTCGCGGTCGACCGGCAGCGGCAGCCGCAGCCGGCGCACGCCGTGCGCGGCGGCCACCGGCAGTTCGCGCAGCACTTCCAGCGTCGCCTCCTCGCCCGGCGCCAGGACGATCACGTCCGCGCGCCGGAGGGCGCGCGCCGGCTCGGACTCGAGCCGTTCCGCCGCCTCGACCGTCAGGTCAGCCGCCTCGCCTGGCCAGGGATCGCCGCCGGCCGAGGGCGCGGGGTCGCCGCGCCGAACGCGCGCCGGGTGCGGGAGCTGGTAGTGCACGGCAATCGCTGCCGCGGTGTCGTTGCGCAGCCGCAGCAGCGTCAGCACCAAGGCGCGATCGTCGGCGATGCGCACGTCGAGATGGTGCGAAACAAGGGTCAGGCCCGACGCCGCGATCGAGCCGTCGATGGCTAGCGGCGCGGCCGGCGGCGCCGCCGGCTGATGCGCGGGCGCGTGCAGCGTGAATAGCATGGCCAGGAAACCGGCGGCGCGGCGTGCGCCGTCGAGAAACAGGGCGGGCAGGGACATCGGGGCGTTCTCCGCGTTCGATTCGACGGCGATTGCCGCCGGGTTCGAACTGTGATCGCGGCCGGCGAAGCGGTGGCGAAGCGCCGGGGAACCCGCCGTGAAGGCAAGGTGAACGCGTGATGGCGGTGAGGGCGCCACCGTGGGCCGGGGAGGCCACGCACCGCACGCTGTCCGAACCCCGCCGAGGGACGGCGAGCGCGGCTGCCGCGCTTGGGGAATGCGGAGGGGCACTTTGCCGCGCGCCGCGCTTCTTCGGCGAACCGGGTACGACTGGCGCGCCCCTCGGACCGCGCGACGCTGCGCGCGACGGGTGTCGCCGCGCCGTCAGCCCGCCGGCGCCCGCGGCAGCAGCAAGGTGGCCACCGCGCCGCCCTCGGGATGGTTGGCCAGGCGCGCGGTGCCGCCGTGCAGGGTCGCGACCTCGCGCACGAAAGCCAGGCCCAGCCCGGTGCCCTTCTTGCCGCTGTCCGGCCGCGAGGTGGAGAAGAACTTCTCGAAAGCGCGCCGCTGCGCGAAAGGCGGCAGGCCCGGGCCGTAGTCGTGGACGGTCAGTTCGACCTGCCGCCCTCGCGCAACGGCTGCGACCTCCACCGTCGAGTGCGCGGGCGCGAAGTCGACCGCATTGCGCAGCAGGTTGGAGATCGCCCGCTGCAGCAGGAAGGCGTCGCCGCTGACGAGCAGGTCCTCGCCCACCTCGACCTCGAAGCGCATCCGCTTGCGGGTCGCGGCGGCCGTCGCTTCGGCAATGGCCAGCCGCACCACCTGCGCCAGCGACACGCGCTCGACGCGCTCCAGCGTGCCGCGACGCTCGAGATGGGTCAGTTCCAGCATCCGCTCGACGAGGTCCTGGGCGCGCGCCACCTGCTCCTCGATGTTGGCGGCGAAGCGGGCGCGCGCGGTCTCCGCCATCGGCTCGCGCAGCAGCTCGGCGGCGCCGCGGATCGCCGCCAGCGGGCTCTTGATCTCGTGCGCCAGCGTCTGCACGTACTGCTCGGCGTAGCTGCGGCCGGCCAGCGCGTCGCGCGCGTCGGCCACGGCGGCGCGCAGCGCGTGCGCCATCAGCCGCAGCCGGCCCGCCAACGACCCTCCGCCCGGCTGGCGCAGCGCCCGCCACAGGTCGGCCAGCAGGCCGAGCGGCCGCAGCAGCCAGATCAGCGCCAGCGCGATCGCCGCCAGCAGCGCGCCGCCGGAGATCAGCGCCACCTGCACCAGCTTGGCGCGCGCGTTGGCGATGAACGGCGAGAACGCCTCGATCGGCTTGCCCACGGCCACCATGCCGACGATCCGCTCGGCGCCCGCGCCGTCGTCGCCTCGCTCGCGGATCGGCGCGCCGACGTACATCACCGCCGAGGAGGCGTCGTCGTCGGCGTCCACCGTGGTGCGGGCGCCGTAGGCGCCGGCGAGCGTCAGCCGCACGTCGCGCCAGTCGAGATAGCTCTTGCCGACGTCGCGTCCGCGCGAGTCGTACAGGACGATGCCCTGGCGGTCGGTCACGTACACGTGCAGGTTCACCCGCGTCTTGTCGATGCCGAAGATGCGCGCGTTGACCGGCCGCTGCGCCAGCTCCGCCAGGGTGCGCTCCAGTTCGTCGGTGGGGATGACGCCGGCGAAGACGCGCCGCTCCAGCAGCGTGGCCAGCAGCTGCGCGGTGTCGACCAGCGATTCCTCGGCCGACTCGCGGTAGCGCGGGTCGATGTCGGCGGCGACGCGGTACAGCAGCCAGCCGACCACCGCCAGGTAGACGACGAAGATGGCGAGGAAGACGCCGCTGCGGCGGGTCACTGCGCTTCCCGCAGCGAGTAGCCCATGCCGCGGTGGGTGACGATCGGGTCCTCCTCGGGCGCCACCGCGCGCAGCTTGGCGCGCAGCGACTTGATGTGCGCATCGACGGTGCGGTCGAAGGCAGCGCCGGGATCGTCCCAGGCGCGGCTCATCAGCTCGTCGCGCGAGAACACGCGGCCGGGCCGCTCGACCAGCACCTTCAGCAGCCGGTACTCGATCCGCGACAGCTCCAGCGCCGCGCCGCGGTAGCGGATCTGCTTGCGCTCGTCATCGACCGCGAAGCCGGTGGCTGCCGCGGGCGGCTCGGCCGCCCGCCGCGTCCGCCGCAGCACGGTGCGCACGCGCGCCACCAGCTCGCGCGGCGAAAACGGCTTGGCCACGTAGTCGTCGGCGCCGAGCTCCAGGCCGACGACGCGGTCGATCTCGCCGGAGCGGGCGGTGAGGAAGATCACCGGCAGCGCCGGATGCGCGGCGTGCATCTGGCGGAACAGGTCGAAGCCGTTGACGTCCGGCAGGCCGATGTCGACGATCGCCAGCGCGAAACTGCCGCGCGCCAGCGCCGCCAGCGCCGCCTCGCCGCTGGCGACCCACTGCGGCGCGAAGCCCTCGGTGGCCAGCGCGTAGACGACGGTGTCGGCGATCGCCGGCTCGTCCTCGACGAGCAGGATGGACTCGGGGCTCATTCAGAGTCGCTCGGGTGCGGCCTGGCGGCCGGCCGCTGGCCATGCCGGCGCTGCACCGGGGTCCGGGACGATGTGATCGCGACCAGCGCGAGGAGGCAGCCCTCGCCATGACCCCGGCGACCGCCGCATGGCCGGCGGCAGCCGTCCTCGTGCTGCCTCC
>CALGWX010000103.1 GCA_937936215.1 uncultured Burkholderiaceae bacterium
GCCGGTCAGCAGCTCGTAGGGCACCCGGAACCCGGCCGATATCGTGTGCAGGCTCGCCCGCTTGTATTCGCCATAGCCGCCGGTCGCGGCGGGCTGGTTGAACCGGATGTCCTTGCCGCCCCGCGCATAGGCGATCAGCCCCGGCTCGAACTGCTCGACCCGGTTCCCGTCGGCATCGACCACGGACGGCGCGATGCCCTGCTGCGCCTCGTCATCGCCGAAGACGACGGCGGTGACGCAGGCCTCGGTCTTCTTGCGGACGAGTTCCGCCACCTCGTAGTCGTCGAGATCGCGCAAGGACCGGATCACCGGCGCGCCCCAGGGTACGCCGCGCGCCTGCGTGCGCTGCTTCTCGTAGACATGGGCGATCTCGGTCGCGGGGACCGCGTGCGATCCGAGCCCGCCCTGCATCGCGCCCCAGGCATCGCCGGGGTGTGTCGTGTGCAGCCAATAAGCCCGGCGCTTGCCGACCGGATCGAACTCGATCCCCTGCACGAGGCGTCCCGCGCCGAGGGCGCCGGATTTCGTAGCGTCGAGGAAGTCGGCCTCCAGCACCTGCAATTGCAGCGGGACCGGCAGTCCGTCGCTCGCCCGCCGCAGGCGGCGGCGCACCAGCACCTCGCCCGCCTCGACCATCTCGCGGCAGATCAGCGTCTGCAGCCCGTAGAAATCGAGCTGGCCATCGGCGTCGCAGTCCGCCGTCCAGCGCTCGAACATCGCGTCGACCTTCCGGTCGAGCGTGTCGTCGCCGCTGGCGGCCCGGGGCATGATGCCCGCGCCGATGATGTTGTTCACCAGCACCGCCACGGCCTTGGCCGCATGCGGGTTGTTGCGCACCAGATCGCGCATCCGGTCGCGCAAGAGCGCCCCGGCGACACCGATCTCGGTGTCCGCAGAAGAGCCCGGCGCGCGCCACCCGTCCGTCCGCCGCCCCTTGGACGCCCCGTCATAGCCGCGCGTCAGGGTCTCGAATGCCTGCCGCGCCATCACGCGACGGGCGGCCATGCGCGGGGCCACCGATGCGATGGCGTGGTCGAACCAGGTCGCCGACATCACCGGTCCCCGCGCGAGAAGCCCGCGTGCCCGGCCACCGGCAGCGGCCGCGTCGTCCCCGCGATGGCGCGCTCGATGGTGCGGATGCGCGCGAGCAGATCCTCGGCCGAGCCGTAATCCACCGACTTGCCGTCATAGCTCACCCGCGTCGTGCCGCTGGCATAGGCCCGGCGCAGCGCCGAGAGCTCGGTTTTCGTCCAGTCGGTCATCTTCAAAACCATCCTCCACGCCGCCCGAGCCAGTCGGAGCGGCGCTTGCCCTGCGGGGCCTGTCCCGGCCGGTTGATCTGCCCGGCGGGATCGATGTCGGTGGGAGCGGACCCGAGCTGATCCTCGAGGTCGCGCCATTTCTCGTCGGGCCAGCGGTCCGCGCCAGCAATCCAGGCGGCGGCGCGGGCATAGACCCGGCAGTCCAGCGCCTCGTTGCGCTCGCGCAGCTTCTGCCATTCCAGCCGGGCGAAGCCGCGCTTCGTGCGCACCGTGACCAGCTGCTCGGACACAAACTGCTTCAGCCATTCGTTCTCGACCCAGTGTGGCAGATGCACCGAGCCGGGCGGGAACGCCGCCCCGTCGGCCATCTCCTCCTCGGTCGGCCGCGCCAGCCTCAGGAAGCGGTAGGTCTCGGCCTTGAAGGTCGAGACCGCCACGGTCCAGAGCCGCGCGCCGCGCCGCAGGCGTTTGCCGCCCTCGGTCGCGTCGACGAAGGTCGGGCCCGACACCGGGCTCGAGCGATTGAACCCCTCGACGCCCTTGACCGGCGACACCTGCCCAAACCCCTGCGCCCGCGACCAGGAGTAGACCGCCGGGGCCTCGTAGCCCGTGTCGATGGCGAGCCGCGCGATCCTGAGATGCGCGCCGCGTTCGTGCGGCCAGGACCGGTCGAGCAGCGCGGTCAGTTCCGACCAGGCGTCGTGCCGATCCGGCCCACCCTCGATCACGACGTGATCGACGAGCCAGCTCTCCAGACCACGGCCCCAGGCCCAGACATCGACCTCGATCCGGTCCTTCTGGACGTCGGCACCGGCGGTCAGGAACAGCCCGCCCGCAGGCACCGTGCCTGATGTCCAGCGCTCGCGCCGGTCATAGAGCCGCTGCCAGTCCGGCGCTTCGCCCGTCTCGACCCATGTCTCGCCGAGAATGGTGTTGCGGAACGCCTTGATCGCTTCGTCCGACCCCTGTGCCGCGTCCCAAGCCCGCACGATCCGCTCCCAGCTCAGCCAGCCGATCGGCGAGTAGAGCGCCGAAAGGTGATACCCGACCGTGGTCGGATCGGCGGCCGTGGCGGTCGCCCGCCATTCGCCGCCCTCCAGCATCGCCGTCTTGTGGTGCTCCGCGATGGGCTGCTCGCAGCCCTCGCAGTGATACTCCGCCGTCTCCGGGCGGCCCTTCTGCCAGCGCAGCCGGTCGAACTTCAGCCATTGTGCGTGGCCGCAATGCGGGCACGGCACGAAGAACCGGCGCTGATCGCTCGCCTCGTATTCCCGCTCGATGCGCGACAGGCCGCGGATCGTCGGCGTCGACACCAGGAAGACCTTGCGCCGATGCGCGAAGGTCAGCGACCGCGCCTCGGCCAGCGTCACCGGGTCGCCTTCCTCGTCGGCCGAGGCCGGATAGGCGTCGACCTCGTCGAGGAAGATGTAGCGCGCGGGGGTCGAGCGCAGGCCGACCGCCGAGTTGGCGCCGGTCATGATCAGGATGCCACCCGCGAACTCCTTCGACAGCATCGTGTTGCCCGCGTCGCGCGAGCGCGCGGGCTTCACCCGCTCCCGCAGCTCCGGGCTCTCGTCGATCAGCGGGTCGATCCGCTGGCGCGAGTTGCGCTTGGCCAGTTCCACCGTCGGCTGGACCGCCAGCATCGGGCCCGGCGCCTGGTGGATGGCGAAGCCGATCCAGTTGTTGCCCGCCTCGGTCGCGCCGACCTGCGCGGCCTTCATGAACACGATCCGCTGCGTGGGATCGCCCGGCGAGAGCCGGTCCATGATTTCGCGCATGTAGGGCGTGCGCACCGTGCGATACCGCCCCGGTTCGGCCGAGGCGCGGCCCGAGAGCATCCGGTGCCGGTCCGCCCATTCCGAGACGGTCAGGTCCGGGTCGGGCCGCAGCCCGCTGCCCCAGGCGCGCAGGATCTCGCCTGCGCCGTCGAAGTCCGTCAGGCCATCGCCGCTCTCACCGGAAGTCGGGCCGGACCTCGGCGAGTTCGTCGAGGTGGGCGCGTACATGACTCGAAAGGACCTTCTGCATCGCGGCTGGCTCCACGGTGATCTGCTGGCCCGTCGCGTCGCTGCAAGAGGCCGACAGCTCAGCCGCCATTAGCGCCGCCGCGCGCGCGGGCCAGTTCACCCACGTGTCCCGTTCCTCCCGCGCCAGCCGGAACACCAGCGCCAGCGCGCGGGCCCGCTCGATCAGCTCCCCCTTCAGCTTCTGGAGCCGGATGCGCCGCTCCTGCGCCTTCAGCACCTCGTTCGCCGTCTTGGCCTGCAGAAAGGTCGTGCCACCGCCGACGGCGGGGACCGCAAGACCCTGTTCGCGGAGCGTGTCGCCGACAGCCGCCACCGCCGCCTCGGGCACCGGCTTCAGCTTCGGTTCGGGCGGCTTCCGGGTCTTCGACGGGTCCGTCGTCTCGGCACGCCGAGCGTCGCTGGCGGCCGCGTTGATGCTGCCGTCCGGATAGAGAACCAGCCGCTCGGCGGCCTTCGCCTTCTGGATCGCACCGCGCGACAGCCCGACATGCGCGGCGTACTGGCGCTCGCTCATGCCCTGCATCGATGGCTCCGATTATCATTCAGATTCATGCGCTTATCGAGTTGATAAGCGTCGGCAACGGAGCGAACGTCCATCCCACAAGGACGATGCAACTCACCACGGAGCCACCACGATGACCCGCCGCGCACAGGACAACACGAAAGCCCTCGACGCATTCATCGCCGCCAAGGCCGAGATCGACGCGATGCTGAAACGCCTCGCCGCCCTGAGCGCAGACCATTTCGAGACCCACCCCGACGAGATCAACTGGGGCCATGTCGGCACCCTCAACCACTACCGCGCAAAGCTGCGTGAGATCACCGACATGGCCTTCAGGGAAGGCGAACACGCCGAGTGAGACGACACGCTCCCGGTCCCGCCCGCCGACTGGCGGGCTCGACCTCGTAGAAGGGCCCGCATTCCGCGTGCCCCGATACGGGAGACGATGATGACCAAACTTTCCGACACCCAAGCCCTGATCCTGAGCGCCGCCGCACAGCGACCCGAGCATATCGCCCTGCCGCTGCCCGAGAGCCTGCGCGGCGGCGCTGCCGCCAAGGTGGTCGGCGCGATGCTCGCGAAGGGGTTCCTGCAGGAGGTCGACGCGGACATGCGCAAGGGCGAGCCCGTCTGGCGCGAGACCGGCGACGGCCACGGAGTCACGCTGGTCGCCACCGACGCAGGACTCGCCGCCATCGGCATCGAGCCCGAGGACGTGCACACCGCGCCCGTGGGCGCGACGGACGCGCCGACCGAGGAGGCTGCAACGGACGCTCCCACAGAACCCGCTGCCGCGCCCAAGGCACGCACGCTGCGCGAGGGCACCAAGCAGGCCACGCTGATCGCGATGCTGCGCGCGCCGGATGGCGCGACCATCGAGGAGATCATGGCCGCGACCGGCTGGCAGTCGCACACGGTGCGCGGCGCGATGGCCGGGGCGCTGAAGAAGAAGCTCGGGCTCGAGGTGACTTCCGAGAAGGTCGAGGGGCGTGGCCGGGTCTACCGGCTTCCCGCCGCCTGACGCCGCGAGGAGATTGCTGCGCCGCCGCCCCGACCGGGCGGCGGTTTCTCATTGCCAAGACAGCAGATCGCGGGCGGCGGCCTGCAGGATGTCCTGCGCCATGCGCGGCTCGCAGGTGTAGATGCCGCCCGGCTCAGGTTCGCCGACATGCTCCGCGAACCAGTCCCGTCGCTCGTCCGAAATCGGACGCAGGACGACGATGGTCCCGTGATCGTTGATCTCGATATGTTGCCAGCCTTCGGACATGCCCGAAGGCTACCAGTCCGACCAAGCGCTTGCCAGCGAAACGCTCACCAGCCGCGCAAGCGTTCGAAGAGCCGACGCAGCAGATAGCCGCGTGCCAGCGAAACGCCGACGAAGGCTAGGCCGATGGTCAGATGCTCCGCCAACCCCGTCTCGATCCCGAACCACGGGAAGACGACGATCTGCGTGGCGATTGCAAGCAGGTAGCCGACGACGACGTTCGTCGCGGTCTCGATCAGCGACATGATCCGGCTCTGCTTCACGCCGCAGCGCCTCCCGTGGCTGTCACCGCGGGGATTGCACCAGCAGCATCACGGTACACGGCCGCAACGTCCACGATGATCACGGTCTCAGGTCGGAGTTTCAGCACCGCAATGAGGTCCGTTTCGGTGACGAGCCCCACGGTGGGACAAGGCTGTTTCTTGCCCCAGCCCGCGAAGAAGAAGGACCGGCCCGAGATGTCGGAGATGTCGTTCATCCCGGCGAGGTCGTCGCGCAGGTCCGAGACGATCAACGCCATCGCGTTGATCGACAGACAGTGCTTCCGAAGGGCGCTCATGACCGCGAGAGATGCGAGATCGCGCCAGTCGAACCGCCGGCGCTGACCACGCCGGACAGCCCCGGACGGCCGGAAATGACCACGCGAGATCCATTGGCTCAGTTCGCCTTTCGTCATGGCGCAGGCGTCGGCGATCTCATGGATCGTCCATGTTTTCATACGGCTGCCTCATCCATCGGCCAGCAATTCAGCCGCCAGAGTTCGCAGCGCATGCGCCGCAACCAGAGGGACCACGCCGTTGCCACAGAGGCGAAGCCGGTCCACCCGGTGG
>CALGWX010000104.1 GCA_937936215.1 uncultured Burkholderiaceae bacterium
CCGACCCGCACGTCGCGCAGGTGATCGTCTCGCTCGCAGGGGAATGGCAGGCGGTGCGCATCCTGCGCGCGGATGGCGCCGGTGTGGCCGATCTGCGCCCGCTCGTGCGGCTCAACGTCACGGTGGTGCTGGAGAAGGACGGGCGGCGCGAGAGCGGCACGCACGGCATGGGCGGCCGCACCTCCTATGAGGCGGTGACGCGGCCCGCCGCCTGGCAGGCCGCGGTGGCCGAGGCGCTGCGCCAGGCGCGCGTCAATCTCGAGGCCCGCCCGGCGCCGGCCGGCGAGATGGAGGTGGTGCTCGGCCCCGGCTGGCCCGGCATCCTGCTGCATGAGGCGATCGGCCACGGGCTCGAGGGCGACTTCAACCGCAAGGGCACCTCGGCCTTCGCCGGCCTGGTCGGGCAGCGCATCGCCGCCCCCGGCGTCACGGTGGTGGATGACGGCACGATCGAAGGCCGCCGCGGCAGCCTGACGGTGGACGACGAAGGCACGCCGACCGGCCGCACCACGCTGATCGAGGACGGCATCCTGACCGGCTTCCTGCAGGACCGGCAGAACGCGCGGCTGATGGGCGTCGAGCCCACCGGCAACGGGCGGCGGCAGTCCTACGCACACGCGCCGATGCCGCGGATGACGAACACCATCATGCTGGGCGGCGCCCATGCGCCGGAGGAGATCATCGCCTCGGTCAAGCGCGGCCTCTATGCCGTGAACTTCGGCGGCGGGCAGGTGGACATCACCTCGGGGAAGTTCGTGTTCTCGGCCTCCGAGGCCTATCTGATCGAGGACGGCAAGGTCACCGCCCCGGTCAAGGGCGCGACGCTGATCGGCAACGGGCCGGATGCGCTGACGAAGGTGTCCATGATCGGCAACGATCCCGCGCTCGATCCCGGCATCGGCACCTGCGGCAAGAACGGGCAGGGGGTGCCGGTCGGCGTCGGGCAGCCGACGCTGAAGATCGCCGGGCTGACGGTCGGCGGCACGGCGGTGTAGCGCGCGGCCGTTGGACACGCTGCTGCTGTTTGCCGTCGCCGCCCTCGTCATGGCCGCGGCGACGGCGGTGCAGGTCGCGGCCGGGCTCGGCTTCGCGCTGGTCGCGGTGCCGCCGCTCGTCGCCCTCGACCCGATGCTGGTGCCGGGGCCGATGTTCACCGCCGGCGTCGTGCTGATCCTGTGGCAGTTCCTCCACGAACGCCGCCACCTGCCCTGGCGTCTCGCGCCGCCGACGCTGGGTGGCCTCGCCGCCGGCACCGCGCTCGGCATCCTGGCCATGCTGTTCCTGCCGGAGGGCGATCCGCGCCCGCTGTTCGGCGCGATCATCCTGCTCGCCGTCGCCATCTCGGTGGCGGCGCCGCGGCTGCCGCCCAGCCCGCTCGTGCTGGCGCTGGCCGGGCTCGGCTCTGGCGCGATGGGGGCGATCGCGGGGGTGCATGGGCCGCTGGTTGCGCTGGCGCTGCTGCACCTGCCGCTGCCGGCCTATCGCGCCTTCCTCGGGCTGTTCTTCACCGTCGCCGTCGTGCTGGTGATGCCGGGGCTGTGGGCGGCGGGGCGCTACGGTCTGGCCGAGTTCCTGGCCGGGCTCGCGCTGCTGCCGGGCGTGCTGGCGGGCGTGTGGCTCGCGGGGCCCTTGCGCCGCGCCGTTCCGGCCGGGGCGCTGCGCAAGTTCGTGCTGGCGCTCTCGGGGGCGAGCGGGCTCGCGCTCATCCTCGCCTGACGCGGCCCTATCCGCTGCGGATGCCGAGCTCCTCGACGATCGCGCGGAACCGCTCGGCGTCCTCGGCGATCAGCCGCGCGAAGCCGGCGGGCTGATGACCGGCGGACACAGGATCACCCCTCGCCGCCGGATCTCGTGTTCTGCCGCCGCGCGCGGCCGCCCCGCCAGCCCCGGGCGCGGCGCTATTCGACGCGCCCGATCCGCCGCACGGCCGCCACCAGCCGCGCGCTGTCGGCCTGGAAGAAGGCGCGGAACGCCTCGCCGTCGCGGTAGTCGGGCGGGCTGCCGGCGGCGGCGAGCGCGCGGCGAAGCTCGTCGGATCCCATCGCCTCCGCCAGCGCCGCGCGGATGCGTTCGCGCACCGGCGCGGGGGTCGCGGCGGGGGCGAAGACGCCGGCCCAGATGTAGAACTCGACGTCGCGGAAGCCGCGCTCGAGGAAGGTCGGCACCTCCTCGAAGCCGGGGATGCGGTTGGCACCCCAGCAGGCCAGCGCGCGCAGACGCCCTTCCCGCACATGCGGCAGCACCGGGCCCGGCCCCGAGGACAGCGCCTGCACCTGGCCGCCGAGGAGGGCCGTCAGCGCCGGCCCGCCGCCGCCGAAGGGCACATGCAGCAGGTTCAGCCCGGCGGCGGTGGTGAACATCGCCATCGCCACATGCAGCGTCGAGTAGTTGCCGGCCGAGGAATAGGCGATGGCGCCGGGCCGCGAGCGGGCATCGGCGATGAACTCCTCGAGCGTCCGCCACGGCGAATCGGCGCGCACCACCAGCACCGTCGGGTCGGCGGTGATCAGCGCGATCGGCGCGAACTGGTCCACCGTGTAGGCGGGCGGG
>CALGWX010000105.1 GCA_937936215.1 uncultured Burkholderiaceae bacterium
CGAGGTCAGCCCCGAGGCGTTGCGGCACACGTATCTCGCCTTCCTGGTTCGCCAGGGCGCACGCTTCGCCGACATCACCCGCTGGGTGGGCGAACTCGACGCCGCGCAGCTGGCCGCCTACAGCGCGCTGGCGCCGCCCGGGGAGAGGATCGACGCCAGCCGCGTGCAGCGCACGTATCCGGCGCTGCTGGAGGCCAACGCGGCGTGAGGGGGTGCTGGCGGAAGCGGTGAGATTCGAACTCACGAGCCCTTGCGGGCTGCCGGTTTTCAAGACCGGTGCCTTAAACCCCTCGGCCACGCTTCCGGTGGTGAAGTGTATTTGCGCTGCCGGTTTTGTCTTCGGCCGGCGGCTACCACCGATCTCCGGTTCGAGCCGCCGCGCCGCCTCTCACCCGCTACGGCGCCCGCATCGCGCGCCGCGCCTCGTCGATCGCGGCGGTGAGATAGGCGTCGTAGAAGCCGGCCGAGTCGATGCCGACCAGCGGTGCGCCGGTCGGCTGCAACGACGCCTCGACCAATTGCACCACCGGCACCGCACGCACGCCGAAGCGGGCCGCGAAAGCGGCCTCGGTGTCGGGCTTGCCATCGAGGCCGATGAAGCTGCGGCGGCTCGTGATCTCCACCTCGCGGATCAGCAGGTCGCTGCCTTCCTTCAGCCGCGGCGCCAGGTAGTTGCGCCTGACCTCGATGCAGTAGGGGCAGCCAGGCGTGCTGAAGAACAACAGCAGCGGCACGCGGCCGCGGCGCATCTGCGCGGCCAGCCGCCGCAGGTCATCGATGCGCGGCAGCTCGGCCGCCGCCACGCGCTGCGCCCGGGCGGCGGGGGCCAGCCCGGTCAGGGGCGCGATGGCCAGGCGAGCCAGCGCCCTGCGCCTGCCATCGAGGCGTGCAGCGCGCGTCACGTGACGACGCGGAATCAGGCCAGGCCGGCGTTGCCGGCCATGCCCTTGATGACCGGCGTGTTCAGCTTCGGCGCCTTCAGGACCTTCTGGTCGCGCAGGTACCTGGCGACGACATCCCAGACCAGCTCGCCGGTCACGCCTTCCTGCACCGACGCCCAGCCCGCGACCTTGTAGGTCTTGTTTGGCTCGATGGGCTTGCCCTTCAACGTCATGTCGCTTATCCGCTTGCCCATGGTGGCGTTCGGGTCGATCGCATAAGACAGACCGCCGACGCGGACCATGTCGCCGCCCTGCTGCAGGTAGGGATCCGGGTTGAACAGGTTGTCGGCGACGTCCTCGAGCACCGTCTTGATCATCTCGCCGGTCATCTCGGTCACCGTGCTCGCGCCGTAGGTGATCGCGGTCTGGTCGAGCACGTGCTCCATCAGGATGTCCTGCCCCGGCAGCAGCGTCGTGCCCCAGCGGAAGCCGGGCGAGAAGGCGATGTCGGCGCCCCGCACCGCGATCAGCGCGTCGCAGATCACCTGGTCGAAAGTGCCGTTGAAGTTGCCGCGGCGGAACAGCAGCCCCTCGGTGACGGCGAGCTTCTCGTTCAGCTTGGCCTCGTAGGGCGCGCGCACCTTCTTGATGTACGCCGCCATTTCGGCGTCGGCCGGCAGCAGATTGGAGAAGACGGGCAGCAGCTTGTAGCGGAAGTCGGTGACCTTGCCGCCCTTGACCTCGAAGTCGAGCACGCCGAGGAACTTGCCGTTGCTGCCGGCGTTGGTGACCAGCGTCTGCCCGCCCGCGTTCTTGACGATCGACGGCGCCGGCACGCCGTCGTGCGTGTGGCCGCCGAGGATGGCGTCGATGCCGCGAACGCGGCTCGCCATCTTCAGGTCCACGTCCATACCGTTGTGCGACAGGACGACGACGACCTGCGCGCCCTTGCCGCGGGCCTCGTCGACCCACTTCTGCATCGTGTCGTCCTTGATGCCGAAGCTCCAGTCGGCCACCAGGTGGCGCGGGTTGGCGATCGGCGTGTAGGGGAAGGCCTGGCCGATGACCGCCACCTTGACGCCGTTCATTTCCTTCAGCGTGTAGGCGGGGAAGACCTGGTCGCCGAAGTCGGCGGTGACCACGTTCTGCGCCACGAAGTCGATCTTGCCCTTGAAGTCGCGCTCGACGATCTCCTGCACGCGCTTCATGCCATAGGTCATCTCCCAATGCGGGGTCATGACGTCGACCGTCAGCAACTTGCACGCATCCACCATGTCCTGGGCGTTGGTCCACAGCGCCGTGCCGGAGCCCTGCCAGGTGTCGCCGCCGTCGAGCAGCAACGCGCCGGGGCGGCTGGCCTTCAGCCGCTTGACCAGGGTGGCCAGGTGCGCGAAACCGCCGACGCGGCCATAGGTCTTCGCCGCCGACTCGAAGTCCAGGAACGTGAACGCGTGCGCCTCGATCGTCCGCGGCGCGATGCCGAAGTGCTTCAGCAGGTGCTCGCCGACCAGGTGCGGCGGCTTGCCGGCGGAGTCGCCGACCCCCAGGTTGACGCTCGGCTCGCGGAAATACACCGGCAGCAGCTGCGCGTGGCAATCGGTGAAGTGCAGGAAGTGCACGTTGCCGAAGCGCGGCACGTCGTACATCTTCGCCGCGGCCCCCGGCTGCTGCGCCAGCACGTCGCGGGCGCTGATCGGCATGCCGGCGGCGGCGGCCACGGCAAGCACCTGCATGAACTCGCGTCGGTTCATCGACATCGTGAAATCCTCTTGGGTTGCTATTTGCTGGTCGCGAAGCGCATCAGGCCCGCGATGTCCTCGGGAAACATCTCGCCCTGCTCGCGGAAGACCACCCGTCCCGCCGGGTCGACGACGTAGACCTCGGGCAGCGTCCGCCGCTTGCCGAACCAGCGCTCGACCTGTGGCCCGCTGAGCGCAGCCGCGAAGGTGTAGCCGTGTTTGGCGAGGTAATCACGCGCTGCCTGCGGCGTCTTGTCGAGCGTGAAACCGAGCACCAGCAGGCCGCGGTCGCGGCCGGCCTCGTGCAGCTTCTGGATGTGCGGATTCTGCTTGGCGCAGAACGGGCACCAGGACGCCCACATCTGCACCACGACCGTCTGCCGCTGCAACTCGGCGGCGCGCAGCACGCGCCCGTCGACCAACGTGATGTCGGTCCAGCGGATCGCCGCCCCGTCCGCGACGGCCGCGTTGGCGGCCGCCAGCACGCACGCCGGTAGCGCAAGGAGCAAGCGCCGGCGAACGGCGGAAGGCTTCGATTCGGTCACGGAGGGGGAAATGGCGCGGCTGGCGCTGCGGGCGCCGGCCGCGCGTTATGGCAGGGTGCAGCGCGCGCCTACTTGTTCACCGGCGATTCCGGGTCGAGCAGCAGCGCCATCACGTCGCGAATCTGCTCCTCGGTGAGGATGCCCGCTTCCCCGAAGCGCGGCATCGACGAACAGGCGTTGTAGGCGTGCGTGTTCCAGATCTTCGCCCACGTGTACCGCTTGATGTCCTCGCTGTAGCCGCGCAGCTTGCCGTAGTTGTACAGCGACGGACCGATGTTGCCGAACGAGATCTCGGCCTTGCTGAGCTGATGGCAGGCGTAGCAGTTGCCGCCCGCGGGCGTGTCCGGCTTGTCGCTCCACTGCAGGCCCACGCCAGTCTGCGCGATGCGCTCGCCCTTCTTGTAATCGCCGAGCCACTTGCCGTCGGTCGGGAACTTGACGGCGGCCAGCGCCTGCTTCTCCAGCCGTTGGCGCACATCCTTCGGCGGGTTGTTGTGGGTCTCGGAGCAGATGCGCTGCAGCTCGGTCTGGTTCAGGCGGTCGACCTTGGCGATGCCGCGGTCCTTAAAGCTCGCCTTGATCACGGCCATCGTCTCTTCCTGGGTGGGCGGCGTGTACGTCGCGCAACCCGCCACCACCGCAGCCACGGCGGCCGCGGCCGCCGCCAGCACTAGCGTTTTCGTCGTCATGTTAGCCTGCCTCCCGTCAGCGCTTGATCGCGGGCGAGTCCATCTTGCCGCCATTGGCCTTCACGCCAAGGAAGGTGATGAGATCGATCGTCCCCTGCGAAATGAAGATCGGCTCCGGCCAGCGCTGCTGGCGGAAGCAGTCGTTGATCCGCCACTGCATCGTCCGCAGGGCGCCCTGCGAGACGCGATAGGCGGGCCAGGTCGCGAATGCGCGCTGCGCCGGCTCCGGCTTTTCGAAGTTGGGCAGGTCCTGCAGGCGGATGCGCTGGCCGTCGACCCCATGGCAGGTCGAGCAGGCAAAGTCGTACGGGCCGGCGCGCATGTAGAACAGTTGCTTGCCGCGATCGAACGCGGCCCGCTCCTTCGGGTGCTTCTGCGGCACCGCGATCGTGTGGCCGCGCGACTGCTCGACGACGTAGGTGGTGATCGCCTCGATGTCCGTCGGCCGCTGGCCCGCGCCGGAAAACGGGCTCTTGACCAGCGCCGCCCGGTCGAACCCCTGCAGCGTGACCATGCAGTGCACCAGGCGCGCCTCGAAGTCCATCACCTGGTCGACGTCGGCGAAATAGCGCGGCAGCTGCGCGTACGCGCCCTTGACCACGCCGGGGCCGAGGCCGATATCGCATTGCTCGAGCGAGGCGTTCTTCGGCCCGCGCTTCGTCTTCCACAGTTCCTCGCCGCGAACGACCAGGAGTTCCGCCGGATTGCCCTCCTGCAGCATCTGGCGATAACGCTCGATCTCCTCGATCGTCCGGTCCTTTTCCTGTGCCCCGGCTGCGGCGGCGGTCAGTGCGATGGCGATCGCGGCCGACCAACCCCGGAAAGAGTGTGGTGGCATGCTTCTTCCCATGTGAGCTCCTCGTGTCGTTGTCGGACTTGGGTCAGGGACGCAAGTAGGCGTAACCCCACTTGAACTGCAGATTGGCCGCCTCGGCCACGCCCGATGGCACGACCGTCACCTCGGAAAGGACCTTCGTCCGGTCGATCTTGCGCGCCACCAGGGTGTTGTTGCAGAGACGGAAGTCGACGCCCTTGGACTTGAGGTCCTGGATCGCGACCTCGAACGGGTTGCCGTTGCGGTCCTTGGCGCCTTCGAGCATGAACTGGATGCCGTCGCCGTTGCCGACGACGACGATCTGCGCGTTCGGATCGGCATTGAGATGGTTGCGCACGTTACCGATCGCGCGCTGCGCCTCGTCGAGGCCGTTGGTCAGGTGGTACACGGCCTTGACCGGCTGCTGCTCCTTTACCGGCGCCGCGCAGCCAGCGACGCCAGCGACGACCACCAGCGCGGCCGCGCCGCGCGCAAAGCTTCCCGGTAAACCCATTGCCTTCCCCTCCTTGTCAGGCCTTGCGGACAAACGACGCGCTTCGGGTTGTCTCGTCACGAAGCGCGGCGGAACATCGAACATCGGGGCCGCCATCGTCCCGGTGGCTGGCTGCCTCGGCACAGGGCGCCGGCTCTCGGACGGGACGCGGCCCCGGTGGGCACGCGGCCCCGCGGCCGCTGCGGGCCGAAAGGGCCACGGCCGCCGCGATCAGTTGATCACCGCCTTGTCGGTGCGGCTCTCCCCCTTGTTGTCGACCCAGGTGACCGTCAGTTCATCGCCTTTCTTGCCACCGGTGAACTTGAACTGCAGGTATGGGTTCTTCGACACTGCCGGCCCCCACTCGGCCGACAGCACCGTCTTGCCGCCGTGAGTGACGGTCACGGTCTGGATGAAGTGCGCCGGTACCAGGTTGCCGGCGGAGTCCCGCCGCTGGCCGCCTTCCATCTCGTGGCTCATGAGCACGCGGACGTCGACGACATCGCCCTGCGCGGTGGCGCGGATTCGCATCGGATCAGGCATCAGTTTTCTCCCAACTCGCTAATCAATGTAAATGGACCGGTGCGTGCCGCGTCAGCCGCCGCAACCACCGAGGGTGACCTTGACTTCCTTCGAGGCGACGTAGTACTTGTCGTTTGCCTTGACGACGGCGTAGATGTTCGACGTCTGCCCCATCTTGATCCGCGTGGCGACCTCGGGCGAGGTGCCGGGCGGAATGTTGAAGCCCGCGGCCAGCATGTTCGGGTTCTTCTCGACCAGGATGTAGACCGCCTGCGTGTTCGGGATCTTGCTGGTCACGCCGACCGGGACCACGGCGCCGTTTTCGGCGATGTCGGGGGCGGTGATCGAAATGTCAGCGCTTTCGGTCGGCGTGCCGCCCAGCACCTTGTAGGTGTCGGCCAGGCTCTTGGTCTCGAAGGCGGCCTTGTTCCAGCCCTGCTGCTGGGCCAACGCCTCACGGGTGCTCAGCAGACCCGCCGCGGCGAGCAGGCCAAACACACCGGTCAGCTTCATGAAGTCGCGACGGTTCTCAGTCATTGCTTCCTCCAGTTGGTGTCGGTCAATCGGGGTAAACGCAGATGTTACGGTCAAACGATCGGTACTGCACTCGGGTTACTGCGGGGGGTATTTCCGGGATCGCCGCCTACTTGGCGCCGCCCAGGATCCACTTGGCGACGGCCTGCGCTTCCGCTTCCGTCAGCGCCGGTTGCGCCGGCATCGGGATTTGGCCCCAGACGCCTACGCCGCCGGCCTTCATCTTCTCCACCAGGTAGGTGGCGGCATCCGGCCGACTGGCGTACTTGGCGCCGATCTCCTGATAGGACGGGCCAACGACCTTGTTGGCCACCGCGTGGCAGGCCGTGCAGGCGCGCGCCTTCAGCACGTCCATTGCGTTGGGCCCGGCGGCAGCGGCGGCCGGCGCCGCCGCGGCGACCTTGACCGCCGCGGCCTTGCCCTGGTCGTACCGCGTCGTGTCGATGCCCCGCATTGGACCGAGCGGCCGCTTCTGCTCGGCGAGGTTGCCGTGCGCGTTGCGGGCGTACTGCGGCAACTCGGAGGTGATCTTGACCTCCTTGACGCAGTCCTTCATGCACAGGCTGCCCTGCACGTCCGGCTTGCCGGAGACGCTGCGCATGCCGTGGTCGGTGGTGAAGCCGTAGCGGTTCGGCATCTGTACCTTGAGGATGTTCTCGTCGCTGAGCTCGAAGTCCTCGGGCACGATCTCGTTCAGGTGCAGCACGTAAGCCGTGACCGCGTAGACATCGTCGACCGACAGCGACTGCGGGTTCGTCCACGGCATGGCGCGGTTGATGTAGTCCCACAGCGTGGTGGCGTAGTTCAGCTTGTTGCCGACCGTGCGCACCTCGCCGGCCTTCAGGCTGGCGGCGCGCCCCGTCTTAAGGTCTTCCTTGGTCACGCCGCCGGCGATGACCATGTAATTGTTGCTCTCGCCGAAGGTGCCGTGGCAGGAGGCGCACTGCGCGTCGTAGATCTCCTGGCCGCGCCGCGCGTTGCCCCTGCCCTTCTTCACGCCGTGGCCATCCGGGCGGACGTCGATGTCCCAGCCGGCGATCTCCTGCGGCGTGGCGATGCGGCCGAAGCCGAAGCGCCCGACGTCGGCCGTCTGGGCCAGCGCCGCCGCCGTGGCCCCGAGAATCACCATCGCGCCGCCCGCGGCGGCCCACCGCGCCTTACGCGAGCTGGACATTCCACACCTCTCCATCGGGTTGCACTTTCCAAGTCTGGATTGCGTTGTTGTGATAGATCGACCGCGTGCCGCGCACCGCGCGCAGCGCCGAGATCGTCGGCTGAACGTGGCCCGTCTCGTCGACGGCGCGGCTCTGCAGGAAGGCCGGGCCGCCGTCCCAGTTCCAGTCGATGCGGAAGCGCGTCAACGCCTTGGTCAGCACCGGCTCCTGCAGCTTGGCCGTGCGCCAGCTGCGGCCGCCGTCGGTGGAGACGTCGACGCGACGGATCTTGCCGCGGCCGCTCCAGGCCAGGCCGCTGATCTCGTAGTAGCCCTTGTCGAGCAGCTTCTGGCCGCCGGACGGCGTCGTGATCACCGACTTGACCTCCTGCACGCTGCTGTACTGGCGGTGCATGCCGTCGGGCATCAGGTCGATGTAGTGCAGCGATTCCTCGCGCGTGTTCCACGGCTTATCGCCGACCTCGATGCGGCGCAGCCACTTGACGCTCGACACCCCCTGCACGCCGGGCACCAGCAGGCGCAGCGGGTAGCCGTTCTCCGGACGGAGCATCTCGCCGTTCTGACCGTAGACGACCATGACGTCGTTCAGCGCCATCTCCATCGGCACCGTGCGCGTCAGCGCCGAGCCGTCGGCGCCCTCGGCGAGGATGAACTTGCCGTTCTTCTTGTCGTAGCCGACCTCTTCGAGCAGGGTCGACAGCAGCACGCCGGTGAACTCGCTGCACGCCAGCATGCCGTGCGTGTACTGCACCGTCGGCACGGCAACGTTGCCCCACTCCATGCCGGTGTTGGCGCCGCACTCGATGAAGTGGATCCGCGACACCGACGGGAAGCGCAGGATGTCGTCCATCGTCAGGATCAGCGGCCGCCGCACCAGGCCGTGGATCATCAGGCGGTGCTGAGCCGGGTCGACTTCCGGCATGCCGGAGTGGTGCCGCTCGAAGTGCAGACCGCTCGGCGTGATGATGCCGAACACGTTCTGCAGCGGCGTGAAGCTCACCGAAGACTGCGAGGTGCGCGTCAGGCCCGGGCTTTCGCGCCGCTGCACGTTAGCCTCGAACTTCGACGGCATGCCGTAGCCGTGGGTGGCGACACCCGGCCCCAGGCTGCGGGTCCAGGGCGGGATGTTCGGCGGCTCGGCCTTGCCGGCGCCCTGCGCCAGCGCCGCACCAGAGACGCCCGCCACGGCGGCGCCGGCCGCGGCGCGCATGAAGCCGCGGCGCGAGTTGCGCACGGCCGCCACGGCCTCGGCCGTCAGGTGGTTTTCCGGCGCCGGGATGATCCGGCCCGGAACGATCGGTTTCTGCTTCTTCATGGCCCTTTCGCGTGGGTTAGGGGTGATGTCGTGCTAGCCCTGCGGCATGAAGCGCCGCACGGCCTTGCTCGGGATGGCCTTCTCGTCGGCCATGCTGGCGATGCGCACGCAAGCGGTGCGGCACAGCTCGACGACGTTCTGGTCGGCGATCGAATACAGGGTCATCGCGCCGTCGCGGCGCCGGTTGAGCACGCCGTGCGCGAACATGAGGTTGAGGTGGCGCGACACGTTGGTCTGGGTGGCCCCGGTGTGGGCGACGATGTCGCTGACGCTGCGCTCGCCCTCGCACAGCGCGTTCAGGATCTTCAGCCGCGTCGGCTCCGCCAGCAGGGCGAAGTAGCCGGAGACGGTCTGGAACAGGCGCTCGAGCTCGGGATCCACGGGTCGCGAATATGCGCATATGCGTCAGAACGCATATGCTGCCCACAGGACAACCCCAAGTCAACTTTTTTTGACCGCCGCCGCCTACCCTCCCCGGTATAGGCGATGCGCGGGGCGACGCTGCGCCGCCGCATGCCGCGCAGGACCGGCCGGCGCGACCCCCTAACATGCGCCCTGAGCAAACCGCCATGGTCTTCGAGGAGCGCCTCTCGCCTGCCCGCGTCAGCGCGGCCGCCGCCGCCAAGCTGCCGCGCATGGTGCTGCTGGCGCTGATCGTCGCCTACATCGTCAGCGGCCTGTTCGGCCGCGACCCGTGGCAGGAAGACGATGCGACCGGCTTCGGCGTCATGTGGACGATGGCGCACCAGGGCGACTGGCTGCTGCCGGCGGTGGCAGGCGAGCGCGTTGCCGCCGACGGACCGCTCGCCTACTGGGCCGGCGCCGCCGCCATCGCCGCGCTCGGGCCGCTGCTGGGCGACGTCGCGGCAGCGCGTCTGCCGATCATCCTGTGGTTCTTCCTCGCCACCGCGGCGCTGTGGTACGGCACCCTCGAGCTGGCGCGGCGCGACGAGGCGCAGCCCGTGGCCTTCGCCTTCGGCGGCGAGGCGACGCGGCGCGACTACGGCCGCATGCTGGCCGACGTCGCCGTGCTGCTGCTGCTCGGCACGATAGGGCCAGTCGTCACCCTGCACGAGACGACCGTCGAGCCGGCCGCCTTTGCCCTGGCCTGCCTCGTGATCTACGGGCTGGCGCTGGCGCCGCAGCGGCCGCACCTCGGCGTGCTGATCGCCGGCTTCGCCCTCGGGCTGCTGTGGCTGGCCCGCGGCGTCCACCCCGGCCTGTGGTTCACGCTCGGCGCTGCCGGCGCGGTGGCGACAACAGCGCCGGCGGCAGCGCGCGGGCGCGCCATCCTTCTTCTTGGCGCCGTGGCGGCCGCCACCGTGGGCGCCTGGATGCTCGCCGTCGTGTGGGCGCATGGCGATACCGGCGCAGCGTATCTGTTTGAGTGGGCGACGCAAAGCCTGCACCGCTTCGCCTTGCCGACGGCCGACAGCGTTGCCTGGCTGCTGCGCACTCTGCCCTGGCACACCTGGCCGCTGTGGCCGCTCGCGGCGTGGGCGATCTACGCGTGGCGGCATGGGATCGGCCGGCCGCACATCGCCGTCGGCCTTTGGCTGCTCGCGGCGCAACTGCTGGCCTTGCTGGCCACCCACTCGCCGAGCGCCGACGACCTGCTCTTTATCGTGCCGCCGCTAGTGCTGCTGGCGGCCTTCGGCGCGGTGGCGCTGCGCCGCGCCGCCGAGAACGTGATCGACTGGTTCGCAGTAACCGCCTTCTGCCTTTTCAGCGTCGCGCTGTGGGCCTACTTCTTCGCCATGCACGCCGGCGTGCCGCCCAAGATGAGCGCCTCCGTGCTGCGGCTGACGGCGGGTTTCGTGCCGCCGCTCGACTGGGCGCGCGTGGCCATTGCCGCCGCGGCGACCGCCTTCTGGGTTGGCCTGGTGGCCTGGCGCGTGCGCCAGCCGTCGGCGCCGCTGTGGCGGGGACCGGCACTGGCCGCCACGGGGCTGGTGACGTTGTGGGTCTCCTTCTCCATGCTGTTTCTTAGCGCGGTGGACCACCGGCGCTCGTTTGCCGCGGTGGCGCGGACGGTAGCGAGCGAGATGGCGCAGGCCGGCGGTAGCGCCGCCGACTGCGTCCTCGCCCACCAGCTGCGGCCGTCCCATCTGGCGGTGTTCGCCTATCACGGCCGCATCCGCTTTGGCGGCGGTGACTGCGCCTTCGCCCTGCACCGCGACATGGCGGGCTCGCTGCTCGACGACACACCGCCGCCGGGGCCGTGGACGCCGATCTGGGCCGGCCACCGGCCGGGGCTGCCGCACGAGGTCATCCGCCTGTACCGGCGCGCCGCGGACTGACCGTGGCCGTGCCAGGAGCGCCGTCGCGCCCGTCCCCGCAGCCGAAACCTCTCGAAGCGGGGTCGACCCGCGATCTGTTGCGGCTGGCCTGGCCGATCCTGGTGGCGCAGGTGGCGGTCATCGGCCTGGGGTTGGTCGACACGGTGATGGCCGGGCGGCTGTCGGCGGTCGACCTCGCCGGCGTGGCGCTCGGCAGCAGCCTCTACGCGACGGTCTTCGTCGGCTTCATGGCGACGCTGCAGGCGCTCACCCCGATCGCCGGCCACCACTACGGCGCCGGCCGCCTAGCCGAGATCGGCATCGACGTGGGGCAGACGCTGTGGCTGGCGGCAGCCTTGACCCTGATCGGCCTGCCGCCGCTGCTCTTCAATGCACCGTGGCTGCGGTTGATCGGCGCCGAGCCGGTCGTGGCCGATGTGGCCTCAGCCTACCTGTGGGCGATCGCCGTCGGTTTTCCCGCCGCGCTCGCCTCGCGGGCCTACATCGCAATGAACGCCGCCGTGTCGCGGCCGTCGGTCACGATGGTGATCAACGTCGCGGCGCTGGCGGCCAAGGCGCCGCTGAACTACCTGTTCATCCACGGCGCCGGCCCGGTGCCCGCGCTCGGCGGCGCCGGCTGCGGCGTGGCCACCGCCCTGCTGATGTGGCTGATGCTGCTGGGACTGTGGTCGTTGTGGCACCTGGATCCGTTCTACCGCCGCTTCCACGCGCCGCCGCAGGCGCCGCGGCGGCCGTTGTGGAGCCGCCAGCGCGAACTGCTGCGCCTCGGCCTGCCCAGCGGCGGCACGACGCTGATCGAGGTGTCGTCGTTTACCTTCATCACGCTGCTTCTGGCGCGCTTCGGCGCCACCACGGTGGCCGGGCACCAGATCGTCGCCAATGTGGTCGCGCTGCTGTTCATGCTGCCGCTCGCCTACGGCATCGCCAGCAGCGTGCTGGTGGCGCAGGCGCTCGGCGCCGGACAGCCGGAAAGGGCGTGGCGCGCTGGCCTGCGCGGCTATCGCCTCGCCGTGACCACCGCCTTCATCGTCGTCGCCGTGGCTTACCTGGCCCGCGAGCCGCTGGTCGGCCTGTTCACCCGCGACGCCGCGGTCGCCGCCGTGGCGCTGGGCCTGCTTGGCTACGGGCTCGCCTTCCACCTGTTCGATGCGGTGCAGGGCGTAGCCGGGTTCGTGCTGCGCGGCTACAAGGTGGCACTGGCCCCGATGCTGGTGCACGCCGTCACGCTGTGGGCGATCGGGCTCGTGGGCGGCTGGTGGCTCGCCTATCGGCCGCCGGCGTTCTGGCCGCTGGCCCCGGCCGAGAGCTTCTGGCTGGCGGGCGCGTTCGGCCTGGCCATCGCCGCTGCGGCGCTGACGTGGCTTGCCGCGTTCGTTGCGCGCAGTCGCATCGAGGCGAACGGCCAAAAAAAGAGCCGGGCGCTCGGCCCGGCTCCTTGATCTTTCGACCTTCCCGCGATCAGCGGCCCATCGCCTGCAGCGCGCGGATGCGGTCCTCGATCGGCGGGTGGCTGGAGAACAGCGCCAGCAGGCCACTCGGACGGGCGTTGATGCCCATGCTCTTGACCTGCTGCGGCAGCTCGCCCGGCTCCAGCCGCCCCAGCCGCGCCAGCGCGTTGATCATCGGCCGCGTCGAGCCCATGTAGGCGGCCGCCCCGGCGTCGGCGCGGTACTCGCGCTGCCGCGAGAACCAGGCCACGATGATCGCCGCGAGGAAGCCGAGCGCGATGTCGAGCACGATCACGCTGACCCAGTAGCCCATGCCCGGCGCGTCGCTCTCGTTGCGCAGGATGACGCGGTCGACCACCCAGCCGATCACGCGCGACAGGAAGACGACAAAGGTGTTCATCACGCCCTGGATCAGGGTCAGCGTGACCATGTCGCCGTTGGCGATGTGCGCGACCTCATGGCCGAGCACCGCCTCGACCTCTTCCTTGCTCATCGACTGCAGCAGGCCGGTGGACACCGCCACCAGCGCGCTGTTCTTCGACGCCCCGGTGGCGAAGGCGTTGGGCTCGCCCTCGTAGATCGCCACCTCGGGCATGCCGATGCCGGCCTTGGTCGCATGCGCGCGGACGGTGTCGACCAGCCAGGCCTCCATCGCGTTGGACGGCTGCGCGATCACGCGCGCGCCGGTGGACCACTTGGCCATCGGCTTGCTGATCAGCAGCGAGATGAACGAGCCGGTGAAGCCCACCACCAGCGCGAACACCGCCAGCGCGCCGAGGTCGAGCGTGCGCCCGCCGACGCCGGCGAAGTTGATGCCGAACACCGCGCCGATGATGTTCAGGAACAACATCAGCACGAGGATGATCGCAAGGTTCGTAACCACGAACAGCGCGATGCGTTTCATAGATTCTCCATCAAGGGTTGCACAATCGGAATAAGTTTACCGAAGCGAGAAAACCCGCCGCCGCGGTCGCATCCGTCGATTTACATCGGCGTCCCCGTCGAAAATCACCTCGATCCAGCCGCATCCGGCGCGTTGGACCGCGCCTCGGACACCGCGTTCAGATTTGTGGCCTTTGCCCGCCAGTTCAAGACCTTGCACGGTCAACATGACCGCAATGTTGCCCGTTTCGCACTGGCTAGAATCTGCGGGTTTTCACGAGCCCCGGGGGAAACCTCAGATGTCGTCGGTATCCGCGGAGCGCGCCAACGCCCGACCGATCGCGCCGGTGCCGCGCCTGATTTTCGCCAGCCGCTGGCTGCAACTGCCGCTGTACGTCGGCCTGATCCTGGCGCAGGCCGTGTACGTCTACCACTTCTGGGTCGAACTCGTGCATCTGCTGGGCGCCGCCTTCGGCGACCCGACGTCGGTTCTCGACCTCTACAAGGCCGTTGGTTACGGCCTGCCCGAAGACGGCCAGCCCAAGCTCACCGAGACCGTGATCATGCTGGTCGTGCTCGGACTGATCGACGTGGTGATGATCTCGAACCTGCTGATCATGGTCATCGTCGGCGGTTACGAGACGTTCGTGTCGCGACTGAACCTGGAGGGCCATCCGGACCAGCCGGAGTGGCTTTCGCACGTGAATGCCAGCGTGCTGAAGGTCAAGCTGGCCGCGGCGATCATCGGCATCAGCTCCATCCACCTGCTGAAGACCTTCATCAACGCGGCCAACTACGACACCAAGACGCTGCTCGCGCAGACGGGCATCCACCTGACCTTCCTGCTGTCGGCGCTGGCCATTGCCGCCACCGATCGTCTGCTGTTCGGGTCGGCGCGGCCCGCCCTCGCGGCAGGCGCGTCGGAGCACTGAACCGGCGTTCGAGCCAGGGCAACCCGCGCGGCCCCAGGTAGCCCGCGGCTTCGCGCCGACCACGTGCGCGCCTCGCGCCGGTCCGCCGTAGCTCAAACCAAGCCGAGCTTCGCCGCCAGCCCGATGCGCTGCAGCTTGCCGGTGGCGCCCTTCGGGATCTCGTCCAGGAAAAGGATCTTGCGCGGCACCTTGAAGTCGGCCAGCCGCCGGGCGGCGAACTCGCGCAGTTCCTTCTCGGTGGCCGACTGCCCTTCCCGCAGCACCACCGCGGCGCCGACCTCCTCGCCGAGCTTCTCGTGCGGGATGGCGAAGGTCACCACCTGCTGCACGGCCGGGTGGTCCATCAGCACCTCGTCGACCTCGCGCGGCGAGACCTTCTCGCCGCCGCGGTTGATGATCTCCTTCAGCCGCCCGGTGATGGTGAGATAGCCGACGGCGTCCATCACCCCCTGGTCGCCGGTGCGAAACCACCCGTGGGCGAACGCCTCGGCATTGGCCTTCGGGTTGTTCTCGTAGCCGGCGGTGACGTTCGGGCCGCGGATCACAATCTCGCCGGTGGCGCCCGGCGGCAGCAGGTTGCCCTGCTCGTCCATGATCGCCACTTCCGGCCCGGCGGCCACGCCCACGCTGCCCGGTATGCGCTTGCGCGGCGGCAGCGGGTTGCTCGCCATCTGGTGCGCGGCCTCGGTCATACCGTAGGACTCGATCAGCGGCGCGCCGAAGACCTCCTCGATCTCGCGGATCACCTGCGGCGGGATCGACGAGGACGACGAGCGGATGAACCGCAGCGGGCTGGCGGCGATGACCTCGCGGTTGTGCGCGGCGCGGGCAAGGACCGCCTGGTGCATCGTCGGCACCGCCGTGTACCAGGTCGGCCTGGCCTCCTGCATCCAGGCGAAGAACTTCAGCGCATTGAATCCCGGCGTGCAGAAGACGCTGCCGCCCGCCGCCAGCGGCGCCAGCAAGCCGGCGATCAGGCCGTGGATGTGGAACAGCGGCATGATGTTCAGGCCGCGGTCGGCGGCGACGAGCGCCAGCGTGTCGCGCACGTTGCACGCGGAGGCACAGATGTTGGCCTGCGTCAACGGCACGATCTTCGGCCGCGACGTGGTGCCCGAGGTGTGCAGGATCAGCGCGACATCGCCCGCCTCGGCCACCCCGCCGCGCGCTGCGGCGCCGGCGGCCGGCGCGGCGAGGTCGAACGCGCCGGCGCCCTCGCCCTGCGGGAGCAACTCGATCACCGCAATGCCGTGGCGGCGCGCGATCTCGACGGCCGGGAAGGTGCTGCCGCGCTCGACCACGAGCGCCTTGGCGTTGAGGTCGGTGAGGTAGAAGTCGAACTCGTCGGCGCGATAGGCCGGATTCAGCGGCGCCGAGGCGGCATGCGTGGCGATGGCGACGAAGGCGGCCGCCATCTCGGGCCCGTTGGGCAGCACGATCGCGACCCGATCGCCGCGGCCGATGCCGGCGTCGTTGAGGCGCCGCCCGCAGCGGTCGACCACGGCGCGCAAGCCGCGATACGTCAGCGATGGGGCGCCTGGCGCGGCCAGCGCAATGGCCGCATCGGCGCCAGCGGCGAGCAGTTGATGCAGGGTGGAAAACCGTTCCATGGCTCTCGGCTTGGTGGGATGGTTGAAGGACTCGGGTCGCCCGCAGCGCTCAGGCCGGCTCGACGCGCAACCTGCCCTTGCGGCGTTCGAGCGTGGCGGCCAGCAGCGAGGCGAGCGCGTGCACGGCCTCGATCGTGGGCGTCGGCGTTGCGGTGATGCGTCCGAGTTCGAGCACTGAACCGACCAGCGCTTGCAGCTCGATGGCGCGACCCGACTCGACGTCCTGCAGCATCGACGTCTTGTGGTCGCCCACGGCCTCCGCGCCGGCGATGCGGTTTTCCAGCGCGACCTTGAAGCGCACGCCGAGCTTTTCGCCCACCGACTGCGCTTCCGCCATCATGGTCGCCGCCAGGGCGCGGGTCGGCGGATGGCGGCAGATTTCGGCGAGCGTCGCGTGCGTCAGCGCGCTGATCGGGTTGAAGCTCAGGTTGCCCCACAGCTTCAGCCAGATCTCCGAGCGGATGTCGTTGAGCACCGGCGTCTTGAAGCCGGCGTTGCGGAACAGCTCGGCGAGCGCGCGCACGCGAGGCGTGTCGGCGCCATCGGGCTCGCCCAGCGGGAAACGGTTGCCCTCGATCTGCCGGATCAGGCCTGGCGCCGCGATCTCGCAGGCCGGATAGACGATGCAGCCGATGACGCGCTCGGGCGGGATCCGCGACCAGATCATCCCGCCGGGGTCGACCGACTCGAGCCGGCGGCCGTCGTACGGCCCGCCGTGCTTGTAGAAATACCACCACGGGATGCCGTTTTGGGTCGTCACGACGCTGGTGCCTGGCCCCAGCGCGGCCGCGACGTCATCGGCGACCGCCGCCACCTGGTGCGCCTTCATGCCGAGGACGATCGCGTCCTGCGGTCCGAGATCAGCGAGCTTGTCCGAGGCGCGCAGCGGCTTCACCGTCTCCGTCCCGTCGTCGGCGATCAGCTTCATGCCGCGGGCGCGCACCGCCGCGAGATGGGCACCGCGGATGACGACGCTGACGTCGGCACCGGCCGCGGCGAGCTTTACCGCCATGAACCCGCCGATCGCCCCTGCCCCCACGACGCAGATCCTCACTGCAGCAGCCTCCGTTGACCTGGCTTGGCGCCATTGTGCAGCAGCGCGATGCCGATGCCTCCGGTGGCATCGAACCGGCGCGCGCCGCAACGGGCCTTTGGCGTAAGTCAAGTTCGCGCCACGTACGCGGCCGCCGCGGGCGCTTGCGGTCGCTATAGTGGCCGCGTCGCATGAGGCACGCTCATTTGGGAGAACCTATGGCCACCATCCGTCAGGCGGACCTCGTCGAGAGCATCGCCGCCGCCCTGCAGTACATCAGCTACTACCACCCCGCCGACTACATCGCGCACCTGGCGCGTGCCTACGAGGCCGAGCAGAGCCCCGCTGCGAAGGACGCGATCGCGCAAATCCTCACCAACTCCAAGATGTGCGCTGAGGGGCACCGGCCGATCTGCCAGGACACCGGCATCGTCAACGTCTTCCTCAAGGTCGGCATGGACGTCCGCTGGGAGGGCTTCACCGGCTCGCTCGAGGACGCCATCAACGAGGGCGTCCGGCGCGGTTACTTGAACCCGGACAACAAGCTGCGCGCCTCGGTGGTCGACCCGCCGGAGTTCGGCCGCAAGAACACCAAGGACAACACGCCGGCGGTGATCCACGTGCAGATCGTGCCCGGCGGCAACGTCGAGGTGCAGGTGGCGGCCAAGGGCGGCGGCTCGGAAAACAAGAGCAAGTTCGTCATGCTCAACCCGTCGGATTCGATCGTCGAGTGGGTGCTGAAGACGGTGCCGACCATGGGCGCCGGCTGGTGCCCGCCCGGCATGCTGGGCATCGGCATCGGCGGCACCGCCGAGAAGGCGATGACGATGGCCAAGGAAGCGCTGATGGACGACATCGACATGTACGAGCTGCTTGCCCGCGGCCCGAAGACCGATGTCGAGAAGCTGCGCGTGGAGCTGTACGAGAAGGTCAACGCGCTGGGCATCGGCGCGCAGGGGCTCGGGGGA
>CALGWX010000106.1 GCA_937936215.1 uncultured Burkholderiaceae bacterium
GCCAGCGCCGGCCGCATCCAGCAGGACCTGCGCAACGCCGGCTTCGACGCCTTCGTCGAGCCGGTGCGCACCTCCACCGGCGAGATCTACCGCGTGCGGGTGGCGGTGGACACCGCACGCCGCGCCGTGGCGGAGGTGACCGCCGAGCTGCGGCGCCTGGGCTACAAGCCGATCCCGCTCGCGCGCTGACCGGATGAGCACCGCCCCGCGCTACGTGCCGTACACCTTCGCGCGCGACAACGCGATCCTGCTGCGCCCCAACGGCGAGCGCGAGGCCGAGGCCTGGGTCACCGAGTCGACGCCGCTGCCGGCGTTGAACGAGGTGATGCGCGTCTTCCCCGGCAAGGTGACGCCGGTGCTGGTGGAGCCGGCGGCGCTGCGCGAGGCGATCGCCCAGACCTACGCTGCCGGCGAGGGCTCGGCGCAGCAGATCGTCGGCGACATCGAGGGTGAACTCGACATCGGCCGCATGCTCGCCGAGGTGCCCGACATCGAGGACCTGCTCGAGACCGAGGACGACGCGCCGATCATCCGCATGATCAACGCCCTGCTGACGCAGGCGGCGCGCGACGGGGCCAGCGACATCCACATCGAGCCGTTCGAGACCTACTCGCTGGTGCGCTTCCGTGTCGACGGCACGCTGCGCGACGTCGTGCGGCCCAAGCGCGCCCTGCACGCGGCGCTGGTATCGCGGATCAAGATCATGGCCAACCTCGACATCGCCGAGAAGCGGCTGCCACAGGACGGCCGCATCACGCTGCGGGTGGGCGGCCGCGCCGTCGACGTGCGCGTTTCGACGCTGCCCACCGGCCACGGCGAGCGCGTCGTGCTGCGGCTGCTGGAAAAGGACCTGACGCGGCTGAACCTCGAGTCGCTCGGCATGTCGGAGGCGACCCGCAAGGCGTTCGACGAGCTGATCCACCAGCCGCACGGCATCATCCTGGTCACCGGCCCGACCGGCTCCGGCAAGACGACGACGCTTTACGGCGCCATCCGGCGGCTCGACCACACCACCACCAACATCATGACGGTCGAGGACCCGATCGAGTACGACCTCGAGGGCATCGGCCAGACGCAGGTCAACCCGAAGATCGACATGACCTTCGCCCGCGCGCTGCGGGCGATCCTGCGCCAGGACCCGGACGTGGTGATGGTCGGCGAGATCCGCGACCTCGAAACGGCGCAGATCGCCGTGCAGGCCTCGCTCACCGGCCACCTGGTGCTGGCCACCCTGCACACCAACGACGCCGCCAGCGCGGTGACGCGGCTGATCGACATGGGCATCGAGCCGTTCCTGCTGTCCTCGTCGCTGCTCGGCGTGCTCGGCCAGCGGCTGGTGCGTAAGCTGTGCCCGCACTGCAAGAGGCGTGACGCCGCCGGCGCGGGCTACGTGCCGGTGGGCTGCGACAAGTGCAGCTTCACCGGCTACATCGGCCGCACCGGCATCTACGAGCTGCTGCGCGTCGACGAGACCATGCGCGGCCTGATCCACACCGGCGCCAACGACACCGAGATCCGCCGCGCCGCCGAGCGCGCCGGCATGGTCAACATGCGCGCCGACGGCCAGCGCTGGGTCGCCGCGGGCGTGACGTCGCAGGAGGAAGTGCTGCGCGTGACCCGCGAGTAGGGCCGCGCGTGGGCGCGACCGCGGCGCCGTCGAGCACGCCGCCGCGGCCTAGCCTGGGCGCCGTGCGGCCGGCCGCGCGGCCAACGCGAACAGTTCGCCAGAGAAGACGACCGTGACCGCCTTCAGGTACGCCGCCGCCGACGACGCCGGCAAGGAACATTCGGGGGTGATCGAGGCCGACTCGGCGCGGCTGGCGCGGCAGGCGCTGCGCAGCCGTGGCCTGGTGCCGCTGACCGTCGAGCCGGTGGTGGCCGAGGGGCAGCGCGCCGCCCTGCAGCTTTCGCTCGGCCGCCGGCTGTCGCAGACCGAGCTGGCGGTGCTGACGCGCCAGCTGGCGAGCCTGCTCGGCGCGCAGCTGCCGGTGGCCGATGCACTCACCGTGATGGTCGAGCAAAGCGACAAACAGCAGGTGCGCGAGCTGATGGCCGCCATCCGCACCGACGTGCTCGCGGGCTCGTCGCTGTCGGCCGCGCTGGCCCGTCATCCGCGCCAGTTCCCCAACATCTACCGGGCGCTGATCGCCGCCGGCGAGGAGTCCGGCAAGCTCGGCTCGGTGCTCGCCAGCCTGGCCGACTACGTCGAAGACCGCGCCCGGCTGCAGCAGAAGATCACGCTCGCCTTCGTCTACCCGGCCATTGTCACCCTGGTGGCGCTGGCGGTCGTCATCGGCCTGCTCACCTACGTGGTGCCGCAGGTGGTGCAGGTCTTCGCCCACACCAAGCAGGCGCTGCCGTGGCTGACGCGGGCGCTGATCGCGGCTTCGGACTTCGTGCGCAGCTACGGCTGGATCGTCGCCGTGCTGGCGGCGATCGCCGCCTTCGCCGTGCACCGCCTGCTGCGGGTGGAAGCGGTCCGCCTGCGCTGGCACCAGCGGCTGCTGCGGATGCCTGTGGTCGGCGTGCTCAGCCGGTCGCTGAACACGGCACGCTTTGCCAGCACGCTGTCGATCCTGGCCGGCAGCGGCGTGCCGATGCTGCGCGCGCTGCAGGCCGCTGCCGAGACGGTGAGCAACCTGGCCATGCGCGCGCGCGTGCTGGAAGCGACACAGCGCGTCCGCGAGGGCTTCTCGCTGGCGCGCGCGCTGCGTGCTGGCGGCGACGAGGACCGGCAGCCCGGCGCGGCGCGGCTGTTCCCGCCTGTGCTGATCCACCTGATCGCCTCCGGCGAGGCCACCGGCAAGCTGCCGGAGATGCTCGGCCGCGCCGCCGACATCCACGCCCGCGAGGCCGAGCGGC
>CALGWX010000107.1 GCA_937936215.1 uncultured Burkholderiaceae bacterium
CTCGACTTTCGCATCGCGGCCAAGCTCGTCGCCCTGGCGCGGACGCGGCGCGACCTGCTCGGCCTGGCCTGACGGTGGCGATCGGCGCGCAACCGGAAGGGAGGTCGGCGGTCGGCGCTTCCCTGCCGCGCTGACCGCTCGCGCATGGCGCTGCTCGTCATCGTCCTTCTGCTGGCTGCCGGGCTCGGCGGGTGGGTGGTGCACCGCTCGACGCGCCTGCGCCGCGAGGCCGAGGCGCGCGAGGCGCGAATGCTCGAAGCGCTGTTCGCCGCGCGCCGCGGCGGCGCTGGCGCAGACGCAGGCGCTCGGCATGCACCGGCTGCTGGTGGCTGCGGAGCACGGCGCCGGTGCCGGCATCGGCAGCGGCCGGCTGCGCGACGTGCTGGTGATGGACTGGGTGACGCTCGACCGCGAGATGCGCAAGCTCGACTTTCGCATCGCGGCCAAGCTCGTCGCCCTGGCGCGGACGCGGCGCGACCTGCTGGGCCTGGCCTGACGGTGGCGATCGGCGCGCAACTGGACGGGCGGGTGGCGGACGCGCCGCCGCAGGGCTGACCGCTCCGGCATGACCCTGCTCGTCGTCGTCGCCCTGTTGCTGGCCGCCGGGCTCGGGTGGTGGGTGATGCATCGATCGGCGCGCCTGCGCCGCGAAGCGGAGGCGCGCGAGGCGCGGATGCTCGAAGCGCTGTTCGAGGCGCGGCGCGGCGGCGGCGCCGAGGCAGTGAACGTCGACGGCGTCTTTGGCGAGCGCGGTGCCAAGGCGGCGGAACCCGCCGACGAACTGCTGCGCGCCGCCAGGCTGCAGGCCGAGATCGCCGCCACGCTCGGCGGCGCCCCGCTGGCGCCTGCCGCCGCACCGGCCCGCGGGCCTGGCGAACCGACGGCGACCGCTTCAGCCACCGCGGCTTTCCCGCCGGCAGCCCCGCGCGACGAGCCGGCGGCCGCGGGCGCCGAGGTGCCGGTGCGCGACCTCGTGCAGGTGTTCTATGAGGCGCGCGGCTTTCGCGCCGAGCCAGCGGAGGCGTCGGCGCGGCCGATCGACGTGGTGCTGACGCACAAGTCGGATTCTCGCCGCGCCTACGCCTTCGCGCCGGTCAGCGGCGGACTGTCGGCGGAACTCATGCACGAGATCGTGCGGCGCGCCCGCGCCATCGATCAGCTGCGGGTGCTGATCGCGGTGGAGGAGCCATTGCTACCGGAGGTCGCCGCCGCGGTGCCGGCGCAGGGGGTGCGCGTCTTCGATCGCGCGGCGATGCGGGCGCAGTTGGCGAAGATCGAGCCTGCGGTGGCGGAGAAACTCGTCGCGGCAGCCCGTCGCCGCGCCGCGCAGCGGCGCGCCGCAACCCCGTAGCAGCTCAGCCGCGGTTCGCTTCGCCGAGCTCGGCGAGTCGGCGCTCCAGGGCTTCCAGCTTCTCACGCGTGCGGGCCAGCACGCGCGCCTGGGCATCGAACTCGTCGCGGGTCACCAGGTCGAGCTGCGCGAACTGCTGCGCTAGCAGGGCCTTGAGATTGCGCTGCAGATCGGCTGCGGGCGTGCCCTCGATCAGCGCCGCCAGGCGCTGCTGCAGGTCGTCGAGAAAAACGGTCTTTTCCATCGGTGCGTCCAAGGCGGCGCGGGTCGATTAGGGACGGGCGACGGCAGTTTAGCGACGGACGCATCGCGAATCGGGATATGCACAGTAGTGGTGCGCAGGCCGGCCCCACGCCTGGCGCGCGCCCAAGCTTGGTGCGAATCGGGTGCTCGGCGGCGCGGTTCTGGCGCCTGAAAGGTGCTGGCACGGCTGTTGCTGCAAGGGGATCGGTGTTGCACCGCGTTCCAACCCGTCCCTTCACCACGAGGTAAACCGAATGAAAACGCTTCTTCGCGCCTCTGCCCTCTGCGCGGTCCTTGCCGCGCCCTTCGCCACCCCGGCCCTGGCGGCGGACCCCGATTACTCGCTGAGCGGCAACCTGACCATTGGCAGCGACTATCGCTTCCGCGGCTTCACGCAGACCGACTACCAGCCGACCATCCAGGGCGGCGTCGACTTCTCGCACAAGTCGGGTTTCTACCTCGGCAACTGGAACTCGAACGTCTCGTCGACCGTGTTCAACGGCGCGCCGATCGAGATGGACTTCTACGGCGGCTGGAAGACCGACATCGGCGGCGTGGGCCTCGACATCGGCGCCATCTATTACTACTACCCCGGCACCGGCGAGTACGTCCCCGACTTCAAGGCGAGGAACTTCGAGGGCTACATCGGCGGCTCCTTCGGCCCGGTCTCGGTCAAGTACTACTACGCCTTCAGCAACTTCTTCGGCCTCAAGGCGCCGGGCATCGACACCAAGGGCTCGCAGTACCTCGACCTCGCCGGCAACCTCGACCTCGGCAGCGGCCTGACGCTGGTGGCACATGCCGGCTACCAGAAGGTCAAGAACTACAAGCAGCTCGGCGGCCTGAAGGACAGCGTCTGGGACTACAAGCTGGGCGCTACTTACGACATCGCCGGCTCCGGCTGGGTCGTCGGCGGCTTCTGGATTGGCACCAGCGAGAAGGACTTCTTCATCACGGGCGAGACCTCCGGGCGCGGTGCCGGCAAGACCGGCATCGTCGTCACCCTGACGAAGACGTTCTGAACTTTCGAGGCTGCGACCATGAAACTGATCACCGCAATCATCAAGCCGTTCAAGCTTGACGAGGTGCGCGAGGCGCTGTCCGCCGTCGGCGTGCAGGGCGTCACCGTCACCGAGGTCAAGGGCTTCGGCCGCCAGAAAGGCCACACCGAGCTGTACCGGGGCGCCGAATACGTCGTCGACTTCCTGCCCAAGGTGAAGGTCGAGGCGGCCGTCGCCGACGAGATCGTCGAGCGCGCGATCGAGGCGATCCAGAACTCGGCGCGCACCGGCAAGATCGGCGACGGAAAGATTTTCGTCTACGACCTGCAGCAGGTGATTCGCATCCGCACCGGCGAGACCGGCAACGACGCCCTGTAAATAGAAGAGGACGCAATGAGAAAACTGCTGATCACGCTCCTGGCTGCGGGAGCTTTCGGGTTGATTGGGGGGAGCGCGCTGGCGCAGGGCGGCGGCGCATCGCATGGCGATGCGGCCGTCACAGCGCCGGATGCGGCCAAGAAGGCCGACGGGGCGGCCGCTTCGCCGGCGCCTTCGGCCGAGCCGAAGAAGGACGAATCGCCGGCGACTGCACCCGTCGCCGCGGCAACTGCTGCAGCGGCCCCCGCCGACGAGGAGAAGAAGACCGAGCCCGAGGCGCCGAAGATCGACAAGGGCGACATGGCGTTCATGTACGTGGCCACCATCATGGTCATCCTGATGACGATCCCAGGCCTCGCGTTGTTCTACGGCGGCCTGGTGCGGTCGAAGAACATGCTCAGCGTGCTGATGCAGGTCTTCGTCGTCTTCTCGCTGATCTCGGTGCTGTGGGTCATCTACGGCTACTCACTCGCCTTCGGCGGCCCTGGTGCCTTCTACGGCGACCTCGGCAAACTGTTCCTTGCCGGTGTGACCGCCGAGTCGCAGGCAGCGACATTCAGCAAGGGCGTCTACATCCCGGAGCTGATCTTCGTGGCGTTCCAGTGCACCTTCGCCGCCATCACCTGCGCGCTGATCGTCGGCGCCTATGCAGAGCGGATGAAATTTTCCGCCGTGCTGCTGTTTATGGTGCTCTGGTTCACCTTCAGCTATATCCCGATGGCGCACATGGTTTGGTACTGGGATGGCCCGGATGCGATCAAGGACCAGGCCACCCTGGATGCCGTCACTGCCAATGCCGGCTGGCTGTGGCAGAAGGGTGCGCTCGACTTCGCCGGCGGCACGGTGGTCCACATCAACGCTGGCGTGGCGGGCCTGGTGGCTGCCTACGTGCTCGGCAAGCGGATCGGCTACGGCAAGGAGTCGATGGCGCCGCACAGCCTGACGCTGACGATGGCCGGCGCCGCGCTACTATGGGTCGGCTGGTTCGGCTTCAACGCGGGTTCGAACCTCGAAGCCAACGGCGTGGCGGCTTTCGCCTTCGTCAACACGCTGCTGGCCACCGCGGCGGCGGTGCTGTCGTGGACGTTCGTGGAGTGGATGATCAAGGGCAAGCCCTCGATGCTCGGCGCCGCGTCCGGCGCCGTGTCCGGGCTGGTGGCGATCACGCCGGCGTGCGGCTTCGTCGGCATCGTTGGCGCGCTGGTCATCGGTCTGGTTGCGGGTGCCGTCTGCTTCTGGGGCGTCACTGGCCTGAAGAAGATGCTCGGCGCCGATGACGCGCTCGACGTGTTCGGCGTCCATGGCGTTGGCGGCATCGTCGGGGCGCTGCTGACCGGCGTGTTTGCGTCGCCGTCACTCGGTGGCGCCGGCATCTGCAACTACATCACCGACAAGTGCGGCGATCCGGCCGACTTCCCGGGGATCGCGGCCCAGGTCTGGGTGCAGTTCCAGGGCGTGCTGACGGCGATCGTGCTGTCTGCGGTCGTCTCCTTCGTCGCGCTGATGATCGTCAAGGCGATCACCGGGCTGCGCGTATCCGAGGAAGAGGAGCGCGAGGGCCTGGACACGACCTACCACGGCGAGTCCGCTTACAAGTACTAGGCGCGATCCGCCCTGGATTAGGAGACGGCCACCCCACGGGGTGGCCGTTTTCGTTTCCGGGCCCTTTCTGGCACGCCCATTGCTTTGTAAATAGCGTGTCTCCCTAACTCGCCTGTTTTGCGTTGTTCGCGGCGCAAACGCACCAAGGCGATTCCGGGGCGCCCCAATTCAGGGCGCCCCGCTTTTTTTCTGGGGGCGCGACGCGACCGGGCGCTGCCTGCGATGGCGGCGGGGCGTCCATCGTGCGCGAGCTATGCTCGGCGCCGCGCCGGATGGCCCCTTGCCCGCGCCGCCAGCGGCTGCGCCCGCCATGTTCGCCGAACCGACCTACACGCTGACCATCGCCTGCCCGGACCGGGTCGGCATCGTGGCGGCGGTCAGCCGCTTCATCGCCGACCGTGGCGGCTGGATCGTCGAGGCCAACCACCACGCCGACGAGGCCAGCGGCCGCTTCTTCATGCGCAACGCGCTGCGCGCCTCGTCGCTGGCGGCGCGCGGCATCACGCTGACGCAGTTCCGCGCCGAGTTCGCCCCGATCGCCGCCGAGTTCGGCATGGACTGGGCGGTGACCGACTCGGCGGTGCGCAAGCGCGTCGTGGTGCTGGTCAGCCGGCACGACCACTGCCTGGTCGACCTGTTGTACCGCTGGCGGGCGCGCGAGTTGGACTGCGAGATCGTGGCGGTGATCAGCAACCACCCCGACCTGCGCCCGTACGTGGAGTGGCACGGGGTGCCGTTCCGGCACGTGCCGGTGCCGAAGGACGAGGCCGGACGGCGGGCGGCATTCGCCGAGATCGGCCGCCTCTACGACGAGTATGCCGGCGACGTGATGGTGCTGGCCCGCTTCATGCAGATCCTGCCGGCGGAGCTGACGCGGCGGCTGCCGGGGCGGATCATCAACATCCACCACAGCTTCCTGCCGAGCTTCGTCGGCGCGCGGCCTTACCGGCAGGCCTTCGAGCGCGGGGTCAAGCTGATCGGCGCCACCTCGCACTACGTGACCGAGCAGCTCGACGAAGGCCCGATCATCGAGCAGGACGTGGTGCGCATCGACCACGGCGACACCGAGAACGACCTGGTCCGCTATGGCCGCGACATCGAGAAGGTGGTGCTGGCGCGGGCGCTGAAGTACCACCTCGAAGACCGCGTGCTGCTCAACGGCAACAAGACCGTGGTGTTTCGCTGAGCGCGGCGGCGGCCGCGGGCGTCGCCGCGCGGGCCGTCTGTGTCGTGGCAAAGGGCAGTCCGGTGCTGCCGTGGCGCAGTGCCGAAACGCCGGCGCCGCAGGATCTGCCCTACCGGCTGGCGGCGGGCGGGTGGCTAGAATGACCAACCTCCTTCAGCGCGCCGCCGCTGGCGCGGCCCATCGAGCCGAGTTCACCTTGCGGGCAGCCGAAAGCCACAGTCAAGCGCGATCGACCACTGCGCGGTGCGCCGCAGCCCCCGCTGCCGGCGGGGGCCATTGAGGGCGCGCCGCCGTGTCGCAGGGCCTGTCGCTGCTGTTCATCGTCGATCCGCTGCCGCTGCTGAAGGCGTACAAGGACTCGACGGTGGCGATGATGCGCACCGCCGCTGCGCGCGGCCACGACATTTGGGCCTGCACGCCGGCCGATCTGCAGTGGCGCGACGGCCACGTCACCACGCAGGCGCAGCGGCTGCAGCTGCTGCCCAAGGGCGACAAGGGCGCGCCGTGGTACGCGGAACTGGACTCCGGCGCCCGGGCGCTCGCCGGCTTCGACGCCGTGCTGATGCGCAAGGATCCACCGTTCGATACCGAGTACCTGTACGCCACGCACCTGCTGTCGGCGGCGAGCCGCGACGGCGCGGCGGTGTTCAACGACCCGCGCGCGCTGCGCGACCACAACGAGAAGTTCGCCATCACCGAGTTCGCCGATTTCACGGTCCCGACGCTAGTCACGCGCGACGTCGCGGCGCTGCGGCAGTTCCACCGCGACCTCGGCACCGTGGTGCTGAAGCCGCTCGATGGCATGGGCGGCACCGGCATCTTCGTGCTGCGCGAGGACGAACTGAATCTGAACGCGATCCTGGAGACGGTCACCCACGACGGCCGGCGCACGGTGATGGCGCAGCGCTACATTCCGGAGATCCGCAACGGCGACAAGCGGGTGCTGCTGATCGCCGGCGAGCCGGTGCCGTATGCGCTGGCGCGGATCCCCAAGCCCGGCGAGACGCGAGGCAATCTCGCCGCCGGCGGAATCGCCCGGGCGCAGGAGCTGTCGGATTCGGACCGCGCCATCGCCGAGGGGCTCGGCCCGACGCTCGCCGCCCGCGGCCTGCTGCTGGTGGGCCTGGACGTCATCGGTGACTACCTCACCGAGATCAACGTCACCAGCCCGACCTGCTTCGTCGAGATCGAGCAGCAGACCGGCTTCGACGTGGCCGGCATGTTCATCGACGCGCTGGAGAAGGCGGTGAGCCGGTGAGCCCGTTGCAAGTAACCTGCTGGGCGGGGCTGTCTTCACGTGTCCTTTGTCCTGCGCCCGCCCACCCGGCCGGCCGAAGGGCGGGCGCCCAACTTCATTCGCCCCGAGTGCACGTGCGACGTGAAGCGGCGCGTACACGAGGGGCGACGCGGAAATGGTCGGCATCCTGCTGATTGCGCACGCTCCGTTGGCGGCGGCGCTGGCTGCCGCCGCTGCCCACGTCTATGCCTGTGCGCCCGAGCGGGCCGGCGCGCAGCTGCGCGTCTTTGACGTGCTGCCCGATTCCGATCCCGCGGCCAACCTCGAGCTGGCGCGCTCGATGCTGCGCGAGATCGACACCGGCAGCGGCGTCCTGGTGTTGACCGACGCCTTCGGCGCCTCGCCGGGCAACGTCGCGGCACAGCTGGCCGAGCCCGGCCGGGTGGCGGTCATCGCCGGCGTGAACCTGCCGATGCTGCTGCGGGCGCTGTGCTACCGCGACGGCACGCTGGCCGAGGCGGCCGACAAGGCGCTGGCTGGCGGCACCCAGGGCGTGATGGCAGTGGCCTCGACCAAGGTGCAACACCAGGGAACCCAGCCCGCGACCGGCGATGGTCTCGCGCGACTTCACCATCAGCAATAAGCTCGGCCTGCACGCCCGGCCGTCGGCGCAGCTGACGCAGACGGCGGGCCGCTTTGCCAGCGACATCCACATCTCGCGCAACGGCCGCCGGGTGAACGCCAAGTCGATCATGGGCGTGATGATGCTCGCGGCGGGGAAGGGCGCGACGGTGACGGTCGAGGCGGAGGGCGAGGATGCTGAGCAGGCGGTCGAGGCGATCGGGCGGCTGATCGAGTCGGGCTTCGGCGAGGAGTGACAGGCGCCGCGGCCGTCGCGGCGACAACCACGACGGGAAGGGGGACATGGCGAGCGAACTGGTCGGTGTGGGCATCGTCTCGGGCACCAGCCCGAGCATCGCCATCGGCCGCGCGCACCGCCTGGCGCCGTCGGAACTAGAGACGCGCCAGTACTCGATCGAGCGCAAGGACGTCATGCACGAGGTGGCGCGGCTGAACAACGCCTTCTCGCTGGTGCGCGCCGAGATCGACGAACTGGCCTCGCACGTGTCGCCCGACGCGCCGGGCGAGGTGCGCGCCTTCCTCGACCTTCACCGGATGATCCTCGACGATCCGCTGCTGTGCGACGAGCCGCGCGACCTGGTGCGCACGCGGCTGATCAACGCCGAGTGGGCGCTGACGATCCAGCTCGAGGCGGTGTGCAAGCAGTTCGAGGCGATCGACGACGAGTACTTCCGCAGCCGCTCGCAGGACGTGCGCCAGGTGGTCGAGCGGGTGATGAAGGCGCTGGTCAGCGGCCGCAACGCCACCGTCAGCCTGCCGCCGAAGCCGGCCGACGGCGAGCGGCTGATCCTGATCGCGCGCGACCTGTCGCCGACCGACATGCTGCACCTGAAGGAGCGCGCCGAGGTCGACGTCGCCGGCTTCGTCACCGAGATGGGTGGGCGCAACTCGCACACCGCGATCATGGCGCGCAGCCTCGGCCTGCCGGCGGTGCTCGGCGTGCCCCATGCGCGCGAGGCGATCGCCGAGGGCGACCTCATCGTGCTCGACGCCGAGACCGGCCGCGTTCACATCCGGCCCGAGCCGGATGCCCTGGCGCAGTTCCAGCAGCGGCTGCGCGCGCAGATCGAGAGCCGGCTGGCGCTGCGCAAGCTCAAGAGCAAGCTGGCGCGCACCAAGGACGGCATCGCCGTCGAGCTGATGGCCAACATCGAGTTGCCCAGCGACGTGCGCGACGCGCTCGATGCCGGCGCCGACGGCATCGGCCTGTTCCGCACCGAGTTCCTGTTCATGAACCGCGACCAGCTGCCCGACGAGGACGAGCAGTACGAGGCCTATGCCAAGGTCGCCCGCGCCATGAAGGGCAAGCCGGTGATCATCCGCACGCTCGACATCGGCGCCGACAAGGTGCTCACGGAGAGGGCGCGGCGCGGCCTCGGCATCGCCGCCGGCAGCCCGACGGTGGAATCGAACCCGGCGCTCGGCCTGCGCGCGATCCGCTACTGCCTGGCGTATCCGGAGCTGTTCCTCACCCAGCTGCGGGCCATCCTGCGCGCCTCGGCGGTGGGCACGGTGCGCATCCTGGTGCCGATGCTGGCGCACGTGCACGAGGTGGAGCAGACGCTGTCGTTCGTCGCCCGCGCCCGCGAGCAGCTCAAGGAGCGCAAGCAGAGGTTCGACGCCCGCGCCCCGGTCGGCGGCATGATCGAGGTGCCGGCGGCGGCGCTGTCGCTGCCGGCCTTCGTCAAGCGGCTGAAGTTCCTGTCGCTCGGCACCAACGACCTGATCCAGTACACGCTGGCGATCGACCGCGCCGACGCCAGCGTCGCCCACCTGTACGACCACCTGCATCCGGCCGTGCTGCAGCTGATCGCGCGCACGATCCGCATCGGCAACAAGGCGCGCACACCGGTGGCGGTGTGCGGCGAGATGGCCGGCGAGGTCGACCTCACCGAGCTGCTGCTCGGCATGGGCCTGCGCCAGTTCTCGATGCATCCGTCGCAGATCCTCTCGGTCAAGGAGCGGCTATTCACGCTGTCGACCAAGACCGCCGCCAAGCTCGCCGCGCGCGTGCTGCGCGCCGACGACCCGCTCGACATCCGCATCGCGCTCGAGCGGGCGATGGCGAAGCCAGCCGCCAAGTGAGTCCGGCCGCGCGGCGGCGGGGCTTCGCACGCTGAGACGGCAACGCGGCCGCTGTCGCCGCGAGGTGTCGCCGCGCCGAGGCGGCGAGGCAGCCGCCTGTGCCGCGAGGCCTCATGGCGGCGGCACTTGCAGCCGTCGCCACCGGGATGCCTGAAGCGGCCATCTGCGCCGGCCCGGCGCCGGCGGATGCCGGATGCGCGTAACTACGCATCCCGCATGGCACGGCGCTTGCATCGGTCGTCCGGCATGAGATCGGCGCGACCTGCAATGGACTGGCGATGGGTGCACCCGACCGCGCGCCAGGTGAATTCGCCCTGCACATCGCCCCGGCTACAGGCCACTCGGCGCTTGGCAGACGACTGCACTTTGGTGCGCCACCGCGCTGCACCGCGCGGGGGCCGTTGCACCGAAGCGGTGCCGCCGTCGCCTCGCCGCAGATCACGCTGATCGGTCGTTTCCCTTCGACTGCTCAGGAGCCACGCTATGAGCTTCTTCCATCGCGACTACGACCCCTACGACGCCGGCCGGCCGCTGCTGGCGCGCTGCAGCTGCGGCGGCGACCATGCGCCGCAGGACCACGCGCGCCTCGCCGTGCAGGCGCCGCCGCGGCGCGTCGATGCCGAGCAACTCGGCCGCGAGTTCGTCGAGGCGGCGCTGGTCAAGGCGCTGTTCCCGCACGAGCCGGTACGGCGCGCCTTCCTGCAGGCCGTCGGCCGCCGCACGGCGATGGCGGCCATCTCCAGCGTGCTGCCCGTCGCCACGCTGCAGGCGATGGCGCAGGAGAAGAAAGCGCTCGAGCGGCCGGACCTGAAGATTGGCTTCATCGCCATCACCTGCGCCACGCCGCTGATCATGGCCGACCCGCTCGGCTTCTATAAGCGGCAGGGCCTGCGCGTGCAGCTGAACAAGACGGCGGGCTGGGCCCTGATCCGCGACAAGATGCTCAACAAGGAGCACGACGCCTCGCACTTCCTGAGCCCGATGCCGCTGGCGATCTCGCTGGGGCTCGGCTCGACGCAGGTGCCGATGCGGGTGGCCACCATCCAGAACACCAACGGCCAGGCGATCACCCTGTCGCTGAAGCACAAAGACAAGCGCGACCCGAAGCAGTGGAAGGGCTTCCGCTTCGCGGTGCCGTTCGAGTACTCGATCCACAACTTCCTGCTGCGCTACTACCTGGCCGAGCATGGGTTGAACCCGGACACCGACGTGCAGATCCGCGTCACGCCGCCGCCGGAGATGGTGGCCAACCTGCGCGCCGGCAACATCGACGGCTTCCTCGGCCCCGACCCGTTCAACCAGCGCGCGGTGTACGACGAGGTCGGCTTCATCCACATCCTGTCGAAGGAGCTGTGGGACGGTCACCCGTGCTGCGCGTTCGGGGTTAGCGAAGAGTTCATCCGCGCCAACCCGAACACCTTCGCGGCGCTGTTCCGCGCCGTGCTGGAGGCGGCGGCGATGGCGCGCGACCCGGGCAACCGCGAGCTCATTGCCAAGGTGATCAGCCCGACCGCGTACCTGAACCAGCCGGAGACGGTGGTGGCGCAGGTGCTCACCGGCCGCTTTGCCGACGGGCTGGGCGGCGTACGCACCGTGCCGGACCGCGCCGACTTCGACCCGGTGCCGTGGCCGAGCATGGCGGTGTGGATGCTGACGCAGATGCAGCGCTGGGGCTACATCAAGGGCGACGTGAACTACCGCCAAATTGCCGAGCAGGTGTTCCTGATCACCGACGCGCGCAAGCACATGGCCGAACTCGGCCAGAAGCCGCCGGCTGCTAACGCCGTTTATCCGAAGTTCAAGATCATGGGGCGCGAGTTCGACCCGGCCAAGGCGGCCGAGTACGCGAAGAGCTTCCCGATCAGCCGGGCGGCCGCCTGAGGGGATGGCGATGACCTGGCTGGACCCGCAGCGGTTGAAGGCGTCGCTGCTGTCGCTGCTGCTCCTGCTGCTGCTGCTCGGCATCTGGCACGTGGCCACGCTGCCCAAGGCGGGCAGCGGCGCGGCCGCCGCGCTGACGGCGGAGCAGATCGAGTACGCCAAGCTGCTCGGCAAGGATCCCGGCGCCGGCGCCCGCAAGAGCGACGGCTTCCCGACGCTGGCGCAGATGGCGGAGGCGGTGCAGCGCAACCTGGCGCGACCGTTCTACGACAACGGGCCGAACGACAAGGGCATCGGCATCCAACTCGCGCACTCGCTGGCGCGGGTGGGGCTGGGCTTCTCGATCGCGGCGCTGGTGGCGATCCCACTCGGCTTCGTGATCGGCATGTCGCCGCTGCTCTACCGGGCGCTCGACCCGTTCATCCAGGTGCTCAAGCCGATCTCGCCGCTGGCCTGGATGCCGCTGGCGCTGTACACGATCAAGGATTCGTCGGTCTCCGGCGTGTTCGTGATCTTCATCTGCTCGCTGTGGCCGATGCTGATCAACACCGCCTTCGGCGTAGCCAGCGTACGGCGCGAGTGGCTGGCGGTGGCGCGCACGCTCGAGGTCAAGCCGCTGCGGCGCGCCTTCGAGGTGATCCTGCCGGCGGCGGCGCCGACGATCCTCACCGGGATGCGCATCAGCATGGGCATCGCCTGGCTGGTGATCGTCGCCGCCGAGATGCTGGTCGGCGGCACCGGCATCGGCTACTTCGTCTGGAACGAGTGGAACAACCTGTCGCTGACCAACGTAATCTTCGCGATCCTGGTCATCGGCGTGGTCGGCATGCTGCTCGACGCCCTGTTCGGGCGCCTGCAGAAGGCGGTCACCTATGTCGAGTGACTTCGAGCGGCCCTTCCTGCAGGTGCAGGGCCTGGCCAAGCGCTTTCCCAGCGCCGCTGAGCCGGTGTTCGACGCCGTCAACTTCAGCGTCCGCCGCGGCGAGTTCGTCTGCATCATCGGCCACTCCGGCTGCGGCAAGACCACGATCCTGAACGTGCTGGCGGGGCTGGAGCAGGCCAGCGGCGGCACGGTGATCATGGACGGGCGCGAGGTCGCCGGGCCGAGCCTCGAGCGCGGCGTCGTCTTCCAGGGCCATGCGCTGATGCCGTGGCTGACGGTGCGCCGGAACATCGCCTTCGCGGTGCGCAGCAAGTGGCCCGACTGGTCGCGGTCGCAGGTCGACGCGCACGTGCAGCGCTACGTCGAAATGGTGGGGCTGGCCGCCGCCATCGACAAGAAGCCGGCGCAGCTGTCCGGCGGCATGAAGCAGCGCGTCGGCATCGCCCGCGCCTTCGCCATCCAGCCCAAGATGTTGCTGCTCGACGAGCCGTTCGGCGCGCTGGACGCGCTCACGCGCGGCACGATCCAGGACGAGCTGCTGAAGATCTGCGCCGCCACCGGCCAGACCGTGTTCATGATCACGCACGACGTCGACGAGGCGATCCTGCTCGCCGACACGATCCTGCTGATGAGCAACGGCCCGCAGGCGCGCATCGCCGAGATCGTGCGCAACCCGCTGCCGCGCGAGCGGCAGCGGGCGAGCCTGCACCACGAGCCGTTGTTTTACGCCGTGCGCAACCACCTGGTCGACTTCCTGGTCACGCGCGCCAAGACGCTCGCGCACGGGCGCGCGCCGGAGCATCCGCCGGAAGTGTGGCCCGGCGTCGAGCCCGACCCGGAACCCGGCCGCGGCGCCGCCGTCATCGCCCTTCCCCGCGCGGCCGCCGCCGCGAATTCCGTTCCCCGTCCCGCACAGAGAGAGGCACGATGAACCGCAACGACGTTACCGAGAAGATCATCGCCACCAAGGTGGCCAAGGGCATCAAGTGGTCGCAGGTGGCCGAGCGCGTCGGCCTGAGCAAGGAGTGGGTGACCGCCGCCTGCCTCGGCCAGATGACGCTGACCGTCGAGCAGGCCAACGTGGTCGGCGAGATCTTCGGGCTCACGCCCGAGGAGAAGAAGTGGCTGACGGTGGTGCCGTACAAGGGCTCACTGCCGAGCAGCGTGCCGACCGACCCGCTGATCTACCGCTTCTACGAGCTGGTCAACGTCTACGGCACCACGTTCAAGGAGCTGATCCACGAGGAGTTCGGCGACGGCATCATGAGCGCGATCGACTTCAAGATGGACCTGCAGCGCGAGCCCGATCCCAAGGGCGACCGCGTGCACATCGTCATGAGCGGCAAGTTCCTGCCCTACAAGACGTACTGACGGTGTAGTGGCGGCGCGCCGTCGAAGGCCTCGCCGCCTCCCGGAAGCCGCCGCGTCTCGTGACTGCGTTCGGCGCGGCCGCGCCCCACGCGTGCGGCGGGCCGGTCGGCGCGGCGGCCGCCGTCGCCAAGGCGGTTTGACAGCCCGCCCCGGGCCCGCCTACCCTTCGCCCCCTGCGCCGATTTGTTGATCCGCTTGCGGGCGCGCCGCGCGAGGGCCGCGGCATCATCCGCTAAAGAGATCCGCGGGGCCCGCGCCCCGCGTCACGGAACCCGACAAGCCGGCGCCTGTCGGGTTTTTTGTTGCCGCAACGATGACCGCTGCCGGATCCGTCGGCGTCGTCTCGCCGCAGACGATGCGCTTCGATGAGCCGCTCGCGCTTGCGAGCGGCGCGTCACTGGCCGCCTACGAGCTGGTGTACGAGACCTACGGGACGCTGAATGCCGCGCGCTCCAATGCGGTGCTGGTGTGCCACGCGCTGAACGCCTCGCACCACGTCGCCGGCGTCTACGAAGGGCAGGAGCGCAGCACCGGCTGGTGGGACAACATGGTCGGGCCGGGCAAGTCGGTGGACACCAACCGCTTCTTCGTCGTCGGCGTCAACAACCCCGGCTCCTGCTTCGGCTCCACCGGCCCGATGTCGATCGACCCCGCCACCGGCCGCCGCTACGGCTCGCGCTTTCCGGTGGTCACCGTGGAAGACTGGGTCAACGCGCAGGCGCGGCTGGCGGACCGGCTCGGCATCGAGCGCTTCGCCGCCGTGATGGGCGGCTCGCTCGGCGGCATGCAGGCGCTGTCGTGGACGCTGCAGTACCCGCGCCGCATCGCCCACTGCGTGGCGATCGCCACCACGCCCAAGCTGTCGGCACAGAACATCGCCTTCAACGACGTGGCGCGCACCGCGATCCAGAACGACCCGGACTTCCACGGCGGCGATTACTACGAGTACGGGGTGAAGCCGCGCCGCGGCCTCGGCGTGGCGCGGATGATCGGCCACATCACGTACCTGTCGGGCGCCGACATGGCGGAGAAATTCGGCCGCCTGCTGCGCCACAAGGACTACGGCTATTCGTTCGGCATCGAGTTCGAGGTCGAGAGCTACCTGCGCTACCAGGGCGACAAATTCGCCGACTACTTCGACGCCAACACCTACCTGCTGATCACGCGCGCGCTCGACTACTTCGACCCGGCCCGGGCCTATGGCGGCGACCTGAAGCGCGCGCTGGCGGCGGCCGCGGCCAAGTTCTTCCTCGTTGCCTTCACGACCGACTGGCGCTTCCCGCCGGCGCGCTCGCGCGAGATCGTCGAGGCGCTGGTGGCCAACGGCCGCGACGTGACCTACGCCGAGATCGACGCCCCGCACGGCCACGACGCGTTCCTGATGGATGACGCGCGCTACCACCGTGCGGTGGCGGCGTACTTCGACCGCATCGCCCGCGAGGTGGGGGCATGAGGCGGCTGCGAGCGTGCTTACGGGGTTGCGCGCGGCGCGGGGCAGCCGCGGCAGGGCGGCGCCAGTCGGCAGCAGCCGCCGCGCGCTGGCTGGCCTTGTCGCTTTCGTTGCTGCGCTGGCGGCGCGCCACCGCGCTGCGGCGGCCGCTCGGCCCGCGTGCGTCGGGGCAGGCAGCGTCTTCGGCAAGGGCAGCGGCATGACCCTGCGCGTCGACCTGAAGCTGATCGCCGAGTGGATCGCCCCCGGCAGCCACGTGCTCGACCTCGGCTGCGGCGACGGCGCGCTGCTGGCGCACCTGCGCGACGCGCGCAACTGCCGCGGCTACGGCGTCGAGATCGACGACGGGCACGTGCTCGACTGCATCCGCGCCGGGGTCAACGTCATCCAGGCCGACCTCGAAAGCGGGCTGAAGATGTTCAGCGACGACATGTTCGACGTCGTCGTGCTGTCGCAGACGCTGCAGGCGATGCACAACACCGAGGGCATCCTGCGCGAGATGGCGCGGGTGGGCAAGCAGGGCATCGTCAGCTTTCCGAACTTCGGCCACTGGAAGCACCTGCTTGCGCTCGCCGGCGGCCACATGCCGGTGTCGCCGCAGATGCCGTACCAGTGGTACGAGACGCCGAACGTGCACCTGTGCACGCCCAAGGACTTCGAGATCCTCGCCGCGCGGCTGGGCTTCGCCATCACCGGGCGGGCGCTGCTCGCCAACGGCAGCCAGGTCGACTGGCTGCCGAACCTGCGCGCCACACTGGCGCTTTATCGCTTCGAGGGCCGGTGAGCCAGACGGTGCGCAGCGATGCGAAGCGCCGCATCGCGCTCACCGGGGCGCCGCCGAGCGGGCCGCAGGGCGTCCCGCCAGCCACACCAGCAGCAGCACCGGCAGGCCGAGCAGGGCCGTGCCGACGAAGAAGCTGACGTAGCCGAAGCTGTCGACCGCCCAGCCCGACCAGCCGGCGATGTACTTCGGTAGCAACAGCATCACCGAGGAAAACAGCGCGTACTGGGTGGCCGAGTAGGCGACGTTGGTCAGCCCCGACAGGTACGCCACGAAGGCGCTGGAGGCGATGCCGGCCGAGAGGTTGTCGGCCGAGACGGCGAAGATCAGGAAGCCGAGGTCGTGGCCGCGCATCGCCAGCCACGCAAACAGCAGGTTGGTCGCCGCCGACAGCAGCGCGCCGGCGAACAGCGTCTTCACGACGCCGAAGCGCAGGCTCAGCACGCCGCCGATGAAGGCGCCGGCGAGCGTCATCACCACGCCGTAGACCTTCGACACCGCCGCCACCTCGTCCTTGGTGAAGCCCATGTCGCGGTAAAACGGGTTGGCCATCACGCCCATCACGACGTCGCTCATCCGGTAGGTGGCGATCAGCGCCAGCAGCAGCACCGCGTGCCAGCGATAGCGGCGGATGAAGTCGGCGAAGGGGCTCACCACCGCGCCATTGAGCCAGGCGAGCAGCCGCTGCGCCGCGCTGCCTTCGCGCGGCAGCGCAGGCGGCACGGTGACCGCCGGTTCGGGGGCCAGCAGGGTGGCGACGATGCCCACCGCCATCGAGGCGGCCATCGCCAGATAGGCGATCGTCCACGGCGCGAAGTGGTACTCGGCTTCGTTCGGATCGAAGCGGGCGGCGATGGCAAGCGCCCCGGCGCCGGCCCAGATCATCGCCAGCCGGTAGCCGGTCTGGTAAGCGGCAGCGAGCGCCGCCTGCTTCTCGACCGCAGCCGACTCGATCCGGTAGGCGTCGAGCGCGATGTCCTGCGTGGCGGAGGCGAACGCGGTGGTCAGCGCGAAGATCACCAGCAGCCGAAGGTGCTGCGCCGGATCGGTGAGCGCCATGCCGACCAGCCCGGCGACGATCACCAGTTGCGAGGCGAGCAGCCAGCTTCGCCGGCGTCCCAGCCGCGCGGTCAGCCACGGCAGCGGCAGGCGATCGACCAGCGGGGCCCACGCCCACTTGAACGCGTAGGCCAGCGCCACCCAGCTGATGAAGCCGATACTGGTGCGGTCGACGCCGGCCTCGCGCAGCCAGAAACTGAGCGTGCCGAAGACCAACAACAGCGGCAGCCCGGCGGAGAAGCCGAGGAAGAGCATCCGCACCACCGGCGGCTCGCGGTAGACCGTGAGGGCCCGCAGCCAGGCGCGGGGTCCGCGCGCAGGCCGCGGCGCGGCGGCAGCCGAATCGGTAGCGGCATTCACGTCAAGGCGGAGAAAGCCGCGGCAGTGTAGCGGCGCGGTCGGTGTGTCCCGCTTGGTGCCGTCGCGGCCTGCCGGTTTCGGCACCAACGCGGGCGGCACTGGTGGGGTGGACGGGGTGCGCCCTCGCCGCGCTTCGCCAGGCGCGGCCGGCGTCACGCACCCGCGCGGTCCGTGGGTTTGTCCCGCCTGGCGGCGCTGCCACGGCCCGGTTGCAATGGGCGCCGCCGCTCCCACATCGCGGCGAGGATGGGCCTGACGAGTTCAAGCCGACGGATGTTTCACGCCATACGCGCCTTTGCGCTCTCGATCGCGCTCGCCTGCGTGGCCTTGCCGCTGGCCGCGCAGCCGGCGGAGGCCGGCGTGCAGGTGCGCAAGCCGAAGCTGATGCTGGTGCCGGAGTCGATGGTCAACGGCACCGCCGCGCAGCAGTACCTGCAGATGAAGCAGCGGGCGGCCTCGCGCGGGCTGCTGAACCGCGACACGGCGCAGGTGCAGCGCGTGCGGGCGATCGCGCAGCGGCTCATCCCCCACGGCCGCCGGTTCAATGCTGAGGCCGGCAACTGGGCCTGGGAAGTCAACGTGATCGACTCGCCGGCGATCAACGCCTTCTGCATGCCCGGCGGCAAGATCATGGTTTTCCGCGGCCTCGTCGAGAAGCTGCAGCTCACCGATGACGAGCTGGCGGCGGTGATCGGCCACGAGATCGCGCACGCGCTGCTGCAGCACGGCCGGGCGCGGATGAGCGAGGCGCTGCTGAAGAACGTCGGCGTGAACCTCGCGGCGATGTACTTCGGGCTGGGCGACCTCGGCGCGGCGGCGCTTTCGCAGGCGGCGCAGTTGGCCATCACGCTGCCGTACTCGCGCAGCCACGAGACCGACGCTGATCTCGTCGGCATCGAACTGGCCGCCCGCGCCGGCTACGACCCGCGCGCGGCGGTGACGCTGTGGCAGAAGATGGCGGCCGCAAGCCGGGGCCAGCCGCCGCAGTTCCTCTCCACCCACCCCGGCCACGCCAACCGCATCCGCGAGATCGAGGCCAACCTGCCGAAGGTGATGCCGCTGTACGAGCAGTCCGCCAAGGCGGCCCGATGACGACCCGCAAGCCGTGCCTTCCGGCAGCGCTCAGCGCGATGGGCTGAACAAGACGCTCGCCCGAGTGGCTGCGGCGGCGCTGCGACAGGCGGGCGCCGAGGCCAGCTTCATCGACCCGCCCGGTGGTCGCGCTGCCGCGCCTTGCAGCGCGTGCCGGCGGCTTCCAGCCGCTGCGCGCCGATCGCGTCTGCGTTGCTCAGAGCCGCCCGGTGTAGTCGATGATCAGCGGCGCGTGGTCGGAGAATCGCCGCGCCTTGTAGATCTCGACCCGCTTGGCCTTGGCGGCGATGCCCGGGGTGGCGATCTGGTAGTCGATGCGCCAGCCGACATTCTTCTTCCACGCCTGGCCGCGGTTGCTCCACCACGTGTACTGCTCCGGCCGAGGGTCGACGCGACGGAACACGTCGACCCAGCCCAGCTCGTCGAATATGCGCGTCAACCACGCTCGCTCCTCGGGCAGGAAGCCGGAGTTCTTCTGGTTCGAGCGCCAGTTCTTCAGGTCGATTTCCTTGTGCGCGATGTTCACGTCGCCGCACAGGATCACCTCGCGGCCGGCGGCCGCCGCCTCGTCGCGCAGCCGCTTCAGGAACGGGAAGAAGGCGTCGAGGAAGCGGTACTTGGACTCCTGCCGGTGCGGGCCGGAGGAGCCGGACGGGAAGTACACCGACGCCACGCTGAGGTGGCGAAAGTCGGCCTGCACATAGCGGCCCTCGGCGTCGAACTCCGGCACGCCGATGCCGGTGGTCAGGCGCAGCGGCGCCCTCTTCGCATACAGCGCGGTGCCGGCGTAGCCCTTCTTCTGCGCGCAGTGGAAGTGCGCGTGAAGGTCGTCGGGAAAGCGCCAGGCATCGGGGATGTCGGCCTCGTCGGCCTTCACCTCCTGCAGGCAGACCACGTCGGCGTCGGCCTTCGGCAGCCAGTGGAACAGGCCCTTGGCGCCGGCGGAGCGGATGCCGTTCACGTTCAGGGTCAGGATGCGGAACATCGGCGCGCCACGCGAATGCGGACTAGGGCGGAAAGACGAGCCGGACGATACCCATTTTTTTGCCACAATCCCGCAAGTACGCTTCATCCGCCCATGGAAAACCTGTCGCGGCACTTCATCGAGTTCGCCCTGCAAGCGGGCGTGCTGAAGTTCGGTGTTTTCACGATGAAGTCCGGCCGCCGCTCGCCCTATTTCTTCAACGCCGGCCTGTTCTCGCAGGGCTCGACGCTGGCGCGGCTGTCGCGCTTCTACGCGCAGGCGCTGCTGGCGGCGCGCGCGGCCGGCCGCGTCGACTTCGATATGCTGTTCGGCCCTGCCTACAAGGGCATCACGCTGGCGGCGGGCACGGCGATGGCGCTGGCGGACTTCGGCGTCGACGTGCCCTTCGCCTTCAACCGCAAGGAAGCCAAGGACCATGGCGAGGGCGGCGTGATCGTTGGCAGCCCGCTGTCCGGCCGCGTGCTGATCGTCGACGACGTGATCACCGACGGCGCCGCCAAGCGCGAGTCGGTCGAACTGATCCGCGCCCATGGCGCCGAGCCGAGCGGCGTGCTGATCGCGCTGGACCGCGGCGAGCGCACCGGCCCGGACGAGGCGCTGTCATCGGTCTCGGCGGTGGCCGCGTTCGAGCAGGCCTTCGGCATCCCGGTCATCGCCGTGGCGACGCTGAACGACCTGATGGAGTACATCGACTCCGATGCGCCGCTGGCGGCGCCGCTGCGGCGGCATCGCGAGGCGATGCTGGCCTACCGGAGGCGCTATGGCGCCTGAACCGACGCGTCCGCTGGTTGCCGCGATCGGCTTCGCCCTGCTGCTGGCCTGCGCGCCGGCGCGGGCGGTGTTCGTCTGCACCACCGCCGAGGGCCGCACCATCACCTCAGACCGGCTGCCGCCGGAGTGCGCCAACCAGCCCATCAAGGAGTTGCGCCCGGACGGCTCGGTGCGGCGCGTGATCGAGCCGCCGCTGACGGAAGAGCAGCGCCGCGCCCGCGCCGAGAAGGCGCGTCGCGAGCAGATGGAGCAGGATGCCAAGCGGGCGCAGGTCCGGCGCGACATCGCGCTGATGGAGACCTACGCCAGCGAGCAGGAGATCGAGGCGGCGCGCCGGGCGGCGCTGGCCGGCCGGCAGGTCGTGATCGACCGCTCCCGGCAGCGGCTCGAAGCGCTCGCCAAGGAGCGCATCAAGCTCGAAGAGGAGGCCGAGTTCTACGTCGGCCGCAAGATGCCGGAGAAGCTGGAACGGGCGATCGCGGTCAACAAAGACCTGGCGCAGGCCGAGCATCGCCTGATCGCTGACATGCAGGCCGACATGGAGCGCATCAACCGGCGCTTCGACGCGGAGTTGGGGCGCTACCGCGAGTTGCTGGCGGCCGGTGCGCGGCCGCTTGTCCGCACCAGCGACAGCGCGCCGCGTTAGGCGGCGAGGGCGCTCGCGCCGAGCCGAAGGCGCGGAGTCCTGGCGGGCGCCGATCGACCCACGCGCGCTGTTATGGCGACAGAGGTCGACGGGGTGGTGCGACCGCAGCGCGCGAAAGCCTCAATTTCATCTCGTTTGGCGGCGGCAAGTTTCCCAGCGGGGCCGAAGCGCCGCGCGATCGCGCCTTGCGCTTGCGCCCTCGCGCTGAACGCCGCGGCGCGCGATCGCTTGATGCCGCTGCCCGCCGCTGCGCCACCGCCGCGCCGCCGCTGCTCCGCTGCCGCCCCGCCGCTGCCCCAGCCGCGGGCTGAGATCGCTGGCTGAGATCGCTGGCGCGGACGCGGCGTTGCTCGCAGTTGCTCGGCGAGCCGCTTGCCGGCAAAGTCGCGGCTCTTCGCATCACGCGTTCGGCGGCGGATGAAACCCGTTCACTTCCTGCGCGCGCTGGCCGCTGCCAACGCGCTGGCGCTGCTCGGCGGCTGCGGCAGCGGCGACAGCAGACCGGGCACGGTGCGCTTCGCGCTCACCGACGCGCCGGCCTGCGGCTTCGACCACGTGAGCATCACCGTCGAGCGGGTGCGCATCCATCGCAGCGCCGAGGCCGGCGAGAACGCCAGCGGCTGGACCGACCTGCGCCTGAGCCCGGCGCGCCGCATCGACTTGTTGAAGCTGCAGAACGGCGTCGTCGAGGAACTCGGCCAGCTCGCGCTGCCGGCCGGGCGCTATGGCCAGCTGCGACTCGTGCCGTCGCCCAACGGCGGCGGCGCGCCGGCCAACGCCGTGGTGCCGACCGGCGGCACGGAGACGATGATGGAGATTCCGAGCGGCGCGCAGGCCGGCATCAAGCTCGCCTCGACCGTCGTCGACGAAGGCAAGCTGACCGACGTGCTGTTCGACTTCGATGCCTGCCGCGCCGTGGTGCCGAAGGGCAACGAGGGATACGTCCTGAAGCCCGTGGTCAGGCTGGTGCCGCGCAGCGGCGCGACGGTCAGCGGCTATGTCGACCCGATGCTGGCGGGCGTGACGGAGTCGGCGCAGAAGGCCGGCCGGGTGCTGCGCGAGACCGTGGCCGATGCCAACGGCCGCTTCGTGCTGGCCTTCCTGGACGCGGCGGCCTCGCCGGTCGACGTGGTGTTCACCGCCGCGGGCCGCACGACCGCGGTGGTCTCCGGCGTGACGCTGGCCCCCGGCGCCAGCACCGAACTGTCGCGGATGGACGCGCCGGTGGCGCTGCTGGCCGCGGCCGAGCGCCGCGCCAGCGGGACGGTCGGCCCGGTGGCTGCCCGCGAGTCGGCGGTCGTGCGCGCGCTGCAGGCGGTGGGCGCGGCAGGGACGGTGGAGGTGGCAACGGTCAACGCCAACGGCGCCTCGGGCGCGTACGCACTCGATCTGCCGACAGCGCAGCCTCGACTGGCGGCGTACTCGACCCGGCTGCCACTGTCCTTCAGCGCCACGGGCCTGGCGGCGCGCTACACGCTGGAAGCGTCGGCCGAGGGCTACCAGCCGCAGACGCAGGCGGCCGACCTCGGCGCCGCTGCGTTGACCCGGAACCCGACGCTGGCGCGGCGATAACGTTGCGCTTGACTGGCGCCCTTGCCGCCAGGGCGCGCCACGGCTGCAACGCGGCCGCTCAGCCGCCCGCGAGCTTGCGGCGCAGGATCTCGTTGACCTGCTGCGGGTTGGCCTTGCCCTTCGTCGCCTTCATGGCCTGGCCCACCAGCGAGTTGAAGGCCTTCTCCTTGCCGGCGCGGAACTCGGCCACCGGGCCGGGGTTGGCGGCGAGCACGTCGTCGATGATTTTCTCGATCGCGCCGGCATCCGAGATCTGGCGCAGGCCCCGCGCCTCGATGATCGCGTCGGCGGAGTCGCCTTCGCGGTTCCAAAGCGCCGCAAAGACCTCCTTGGCGGTCTTGTTGTTGATGGTGCCGTCGAGCACGCGGTTGATGAGCCCCGCCAGCTGCGCCGCCGACACCGGCGCCTGCCCGATGTCGATCTGGGCGCTGTTCAGCGCCGCCGCCACCTCGCCCATCAGCCAGTTGGCGGCGATCTTCCGGTCGGGCACGGCCGCGGCCACCGCCTCGTAATACGCCGCCATGCCCTTGGAGGCCGTCAGCACCGAGGCGTCGTACTCCGGCAGGCCATAGTCGCGGACGAAGCGTTCGCGCATGGCTCCCGGCAGCTCCGGCATCTCGCGCGCGATCGCCTCGATCCACTCGCGGTCGATCACCAGTGGCAGCAGGTCGGGATCGGGGAAGTAGCGATAGTCCATCGCGTCTTCCTTGCTGCGCATGCTGCGGGTCTCGTCGCGCTCGGGGTCATACAGCCGCGTTTCCTGCACCACCGTGCCGCCGTCGTCGATCAGCTCGATCTGCCGCCGCACTTCGTAGTCGATCGCCTGCTGCAGGAAGCGGAACGAGTTCAGGTTCTTGATCTCGGTGCGGGTGCCGAGCTTGGGGTCTCCGGCGCGGCGCACTGAGACGTTGGCGTCGCAGCGGAAGCTACCTTCCTGCATGTTGCCGTCGCAGATGCCCAGCCACACCACCAGCGAGTGCAGCGCCTTGGCGTAGGCCACCGCCTCCGCGGAGGAGCGCAGGTCGGGCTCGGAGACGATCTCCAGCAGCGGCGTGCCGGCGCGGTTGAGATCAATCCCGGTCATGCCGTGGTAGTCCTCGTGCAGGCTCTTGCCGGCGTCCTCCTCGAGGTGCGCCCGGGTGAGCCTCACGGTCTTGACGTACGGCTCGCCGCTCTTCGGCGTCACCACGCAGGAGATCGAGCCGCCCTGCACGATAGGAATCTCGTACTGGCTGATCTGGTAGCCCTTGGGCAGGTCGGGATAGAAGTAGTTCTTGCGCGCGAAGATGCTCTGCGGCGCGATGGTGGCGCCGATGGCCAGCCCGAAGCGGATCGCCCGCTCCACGGCGCCCTTGTTCAGCACCGGCAGCGTGCCCGGCAGCGCGAGGTCGATGACGCTGGCCTGCGTGTTCGGCGCCGCGCCGAAAGCGGTCGACGAGCCGGAGAAGATCTTGGCGGCCGTCGAAAGCTGCGCGTGCGTCTCCAGGCCGATGACGACTTCCCAGGTCATGCTCAGAACCCCTCCGGCAGCCAGCGGTGCCAGCCGGTCGCCAACTGGTACTGGTGCGCGACGCCGAGCATCTTGGCCTCCTGCAGGTGATTCGCCATCAGCTGCAAGCCGACGGGGCGCCCCTTGTCGCCGAAGCCGCAGGGAATGCTCATGCTCGGGATGCCGGCGAGCGACCCCGGCACCGTGTACAGGTCGGCGAGATACATCGCCACCGGATCGTCGGACTTCTCGCCGAAGCCGAAGGCGACCGAGGTCGTCACCGGCCCGGCGATCACGTCGCACTGCGTGAAGGCGCGCTGGAAGTCATCGGCGATCAGACGCCGCACCTGCATCGCCTTGATGAAATAGGCGTCGTAGTAGCCGTGCGACAGCACGTAGGTGCCGATGAGGATCCGCCGCTTCGGCTCGGGGCCGAAGCCCTCGGAGCGGCTCTTCTTCATCATGTCGACGAGATCGTCGTACTTCGCCGCCCGGTGGCCGTAGCGGACGCCGTCGAAGCGCGCCAGGTTGCTGGAGGCCTCGGCCGGCGCGATCACGTAGTACACGGGGATGCCGAGCGCGGCGTTGGGCAGGGAGATGTCAACCAGCGTCGCGCCGAGCTTCTCGTACTCGGCCAGCGCCGCGCGCACCGCGCGCTCGACGTCCGGCCTCAATCCTTCGCCGAAAAACTCCCGCGGCACGCCGATCTTCAGGCCCTTGACCGGGTCGTTCAGGTGGCGGGTGTAGTCCTCACGCGGTGCCTCCACGCTCGTGGAGTCCTTCGGGTCGAAGCCGAGCATCTCGTTGAACACCAGCGCGCAGTCCTCGGCGCTCTGCGTCATCAGGCCGGCAGTGTCCAGGCTGGAGGCAAACGCGATCATCCCCCAGCGCGACGGCCGGCCGTAGGTGGGCTTGGTGCCGGTGATGCCGGTGAAGGCCGCCGGCTCGCGGATCGAGCCGCCGGTGTCGGTGGCGGTGGCCACCGGCGCGAGCCGCGCCGCCACCGCGGCGCTGGAGCCGCCGGAGGAGCCGCCCGGCACCGCGGCCTTGTCCCAGGGATTGAGCACGTTGCCGTAGGCGCTGTTCTCGTTGCTCGAGCCCATCGCGAACTCGTCGCAGTTCAGCTTCCCCAGGCACACCATGCCAGCGCGGGCGAGGTTGTCGACCACGGTGGCGTCGAACGGGCTCATGTAGCCCTTGAGGATCTTCGACGCCGCCGTGCTCGCCCACTGCCGGGTGACGAAGATGTCCTTGTGTGCGATCGGCACGCCGAGCAGCGCCCCAGTGTCGCCGCGGGCGCGGCGCTCGTCGGCGGCTTTCGCCTGCGCCAGCGTGACCTCCGGGCGCACGTCGAGGAAGGCGTTGAGCTCCCGGTGCCGCTCGATGCGCTCGAGCATCAGCTTCGCCAGCTCGACGGCGGAGACCTCCTTGCGCGCGAGCCGGCGGGAAAGCTCGGCCACGCCGAGGTGGGCGATGTCGGTCATGGGCTGCCTAAACGCAAACTGCGCCGCACCGGTGGTTCCCGCGTCACTCGACCACGCGCGGCACCAGGAACAGGCCGTCTTGGGCCTCGGGCGCGTTCTTCATGTTCTCGTCGCGGGCGTCCGCCTCGGTCACGCGGTCCTCGCGCAATCGCTGTCGGCCGCCGAGCGGGTGCGCCATCGGCGCCACGCCGGTGGTGTCCACCGCCTGCATCTTCTCGATCATCGCGAAGATGTCGTTCAGCTGCGCCAGCATCGCGCGGCGCTCGCCGTCGCTGATCTCGATGCGCGCCAGGTGGGCGATGCGGGCGACGTCGTTTTCGCTGAGGGCCATGGTCGGGTGGGCAAGTGGATCGCGGCGATTTGCGACGACATTCGGACGATCGCGCCGGGACGCGATGCGCTCGTACGCGCAACCTCGGCGCGCAAAGAGCCGTCGCGCGCAGGGGTATTATCTCTCACCTGTTTGCGCGGCCTGGCCGCCGCGGCTGCCCTCGGCGCGACATCGCGCGCCGCCTTCCCCGACCCAATCGAGCAGCACACCGGCATGTTTGGCTTCATCCGCAGTTTCTTTTCCAACGATCTGGCCATCGATCTCGGCACCGCCAACACGCTGATCTACGTGCGCGGCAAGGGCATCGTGCTCGACGAGCCCTCGGTGGTCGCCATCTCGCAGGAAGGCGGCCCGCACGGCAAGCGCACCATCCGCGCCGTGGGCAAGGAGGCCAAGCAGATGCTCGGCAAGGTGCCGGGCAACATCGAGGCGATTCGGCCGATGAAGGACGGCGTCATCGCCGACTTCACCGTCACCGAGCAGATGCTCAAGCAGTTCATCAAGATGGTGCACCCGTCGAGCCTGCTGGCGCCGAACCCGCGCATCATCATCTGCGTGCCCTGCGGCTCGACGCAGGTCGAGCGGCGGGCGATCAAGGAGTCGGCCGAGGCCGCAGGCGCCAGCCAGGTGTTCCTGATCGAGGAGCCGATGGCCGCCGCGATCGGCGCCGGTCTGCCGGTGTCGGAGGCCTCCGGCTCGATGGTGGTCGACATCGGCGGCGGCACCACCGAGGTCGGCATCATCTCGCTGGGCGGCATGGTCTATTCGGGCTCGGTGCGCGTCGGCGGCGACAAGTTCGACGAGGCGATCATCAACTACATCCGCCGCAACTACGGCATGCTGATCGGCGAGCCGACCGCGGAGCACATCAAGAAGACGATCGGCAGCGCCTTTCCCGGCTCCGAGGTCAAGGAGATGGAAGTCAAGGGGCGCAATCTCTCGGAGGGCATCCCGCGCAGCTTCACCATCTCCAGCAACGAGATCCTCGAGGCGCTGACCGACCCGCTGAACCAGATCGTCAGCGCGGTCAAGATCGCGCTCGAGCAGACGCCGCCGGAACTGGGCGCCGACATCGCCGACCGCGGCATGATGCTCACCGGGGGCGGGGCGCTGCTGCGCGATCTGGACCGCCTGCTGATGGAGGAAACCGGCCTGCCGGTAGTGGTGGCCGAGGATCCGCTGACCTGCGTGGTGCGCGGCTGCGGCATGGCCCTGGAGCGCATGGAGCGTCTGGGTTCCATCTTCACCTCGGAATGACATGGAGCCCCTCGTCCAGCCGCACATCGCTGAACGCGGTGCGCCTGGCCGGTCT
>CALGWX010000108.1 GCA_937936215.1 uncultured Burkholderiaceae bacterium
CATCGCCAGCCAACGGTGATACACCTCATGCGCCCTGGCCGTGTCCACGCAAACGTCGCCGTAGCGGTCGCCCGGCTGCGCGGGCGCAACGCGCACCTTCTGGTGCCAACAGTGCGAGCCGCTGATCGGGTCGGGTTGCACGGGCATGGTCAGGTTTTGATGCACGCCGGCGTCGCTCCACCATACGCGCTCAGTATCGGGGTCGCCGGAGCGATAGGGCGCGACGCCCCGGAGCTGGCACAGGCGCCACGCGCTGCCGTTTTGCTCCAGCGCCACCAGCGCCGAGGCAAGCCGACTGGTGCCCTCGCCTGCTGCCAAGCGCCAGCGCCCCAGGTGATGTGAGCAGGCGACGACGCCGGGGTGGATGCCCTCGGTCGTCCACACCTTATCCACAAAATAGCCGATCTCGGTCTCCACACGCACCAGGTCGCCGTTCTTCACGTTCAGACGCGCCGCGTCGCGCGGATGCATCCACAGCGGGTTGCTATGCGAGATTTCGACCAGCCATTTGGCGTTGGCGCTGCGCGTGTGGATCAGCGTCGGCAGGCGATAGGTGCTCAGCAGGACGAATTCGCCGTCTTCAGCGCGAACTCGGCTGCGATGCACATGGCTCTGGATGTAAGTCGGCAGCGCGCACTCGGGCCAACCGTACTCTTCCAGGGTGGGCGAATAGAACTCCAGCTTGCGCGAAGGCGTGGGGAAGCCATACTTCGGCTGGCCGTTCACCATCACGCCGATGGCGCGTCCCAATTCGCCGGTGACCGGTGCCGGGCGCGGGGTGATGTTGGGCGAAGGCGGCGCCGGCTCCTTCGTGTAGATGACGCCGGTCCCCTCGTCCACGTTGGCGTTTGCCATTTCCTCCGGCGAGAGCGTCCGCTCGAATTCGGTCTCCGGCCCCTGGCGAATCTCGAACGCGCCGTATTTGCGCATGTACTGCAGCGGCGTCAGCCCCTCGGCCTTCGCCGCTTCCGGCAAGCCCGGCACGCTGTGCTCGAACATCCAGCCGTAATACTCATCCACGGTGATGCGCTCGCCGGGGCGATAAGGCGACTCGAAATGCTTGCGCACGCCCAGCGCGCCGTCCGGGTCAATCACCCAGCTCAGGTCAATCCAGAACTCGATCTCCTCCCAAACCTGGCCGGGGTTGGCCTCGTCGGTGCGGTTCACCTTCCGGCCCAGGCGCTCCATGACCACGCGCTGCACCGGCTGGCGGAAGGCGACCCAGCGTCCGGCGTGCGTCTCCTGGCTCATGTTGTCGTGCCGCTCAGAGCCATGACCCATCGGCAGGACGTAATCGGCCCACCAAGCCGTTTCGCTCCAGGTCGGCGTCAGCGCCACGTGGCAGGCAATCTTGTCCTCGTCGCGCAGCGCCTCGATCCACGAGAAGCCATCCGGGTTGGTCCAGGCCGGGTTATAGACGCGGGTGAAATACACCTCCAGCCGGCCGCGCCCATCCTTCAGCAGGTGAGGCAGCAGATAGCTCATCTCGTAGTGGGCGAGCGGGTACTCGATCGGCCAGGACAGCTCGTTCCAGCGGTGGCCATGGCCGGCCAGGTTAGCCATGCGCGGCGTCCACTTGTCCCACACGTTGGCGCTGGTGCCGCCCACGTTGCCCACCGCGCCCATCAGCACGTTCAAGAACCACAGACAGCGCGCGGTCTGCCAGCCGCCCAGGTTGCCGGCGGCGGCGCTGCGCCAGTTGTGCGTGGCCAACTTGCCGCCGCATTCGGCGACGATCCGCGCCACCTGTTCGATGCGCCAGGCGTCCACGCCGCTCTCCTGCGCAGCGAACTCGAACGTGTAGCCGGCATACTCATCCTTCAACACTTGCTCGAACGCCTCAAAAGTGCAAGGCTTGTCGGGATGGCGCGCCTGCAAATATTGCTCCCAGTTCACCCAGCGCCGGACGAACGCGCGGTCGTATTTGCCGGCGCGCAACAGATAGTGAGCGATGGCCAAGAGGATGGCCGGCTCGCTGCCGGGCCAGGGCGAGATCCAAACGTCGGCCATCGAGGCGGTGTTGCTCAGGCGCGTGTCGAACACGATCAGCTTGGCGCCGTTCAGCTTGCCCTCGATGATGCGCTGGGCATGAGGGTTGAAGTAGTGGCCGGTCTCCAGGTGGCTGCTGATGAGCAGAATGACGTTGGCGTTGGCGTGGTCGGGGCTAGGCCGGTCGTAGCCCATCCAGAAGGCGTAGCCGGCACGCGCGCCGGACGAGCAGATGTTGGTGTGCGAGTTGTGGCCGTCCACGCCCCAGCCGAACAGCACCCACTCCATCACGCCGTCGTGCCCGGGCCGGCCCACGTGATACATGATCTCGTTGTGGCGACCTTCGAGCATGGCCCGGCGGATGCGCCCGCCGATGTCGTTCAGCGCCTCGTCCCACGAGACGCGCACCCACTTGCCTTCGCCGCGCGCGCCGGCGCGCTTGAGCGGATACAGGATGCGGTCGGGATCGTTGATCTGGTTGAGCGTGGCCGGCCCCTTAGCGCAATTACGCCCGCGCGAGCCAGGGTGCAGCGGGTTGCCCTCAAACTTGCGCACCTGTAGCGTCTGCTTGTCCACATACGCCAGCAAGCCGCACGCCGCTTCGCAGTTGAAGCACACCGTGGGCACCAGCATGTATTCGCGCGCCACCTTGCGCGGCCATGCTTTGGGGTCGTATTCCACCCAGTCGTCCCAGCGCTCGGGCGGCGGATATTGCTGCATGCGGTCGCCGGTCTCGGCGTTGCGCTGCAATGGGAGCGGAGTCACATCGTTCATGTCAGGGTCAAACGAGTCGGCCAAGCCGGTTGGCCGGATCGCGCGTCAGTTGTTCGGAATCTCCTGCGGAGCCATGACGAAGGCATACTCGTAGCGATACAGCCCGAAGAGCGCGGCCAGCGCCGCAACGGCCATCGCCGGCGGCGACATCGGCAACGCCCATGCGATCAGCAACGGGATCGCGCCGCCCACCACGAGCGCAATCCGATAATCCTGCTTATATTTGCCGCGCTTGATCAGGCGCGCAGCCGCCGAGGCGACGGCGCTGGCGTGCGGTATGCCGAATTCGCCGAACACGATCAACAAGGCGTTGACCAGCACGCCCGCGCCGAAGACGACCGCCAGCGCGCTGCGCGTCGGCGCGTCCGGCGGGTCAAACGCGCCGATGATGAGCAGCGCCGCCGCGCCAGCCATCACCGCCTGCACCAGCAAGTGCGGCGCCAGCAGCGGGCTTTGCCACAGGTCGCGCCCTTCGGCCTGCGCAAACAGGAAGGCCGTGTAAACCGCCGCGAGTGCCGCCAGCGCCACAGTCGGCGCCGCCA
>CALGWX010000109.1 GCA_937936215.1 uncultured Burkholderiaceae bacterium
GAATCGCAGGCAACGGCTTTGGTGGAGCGCTTCCCCGACTCCGCCGCGCTGGCGCAGCTACTCGGTGCGTCGCTGCTGGCGCAGGAAAAGTACGATGCGGCATGCCAGGCGATGGCGCGGGCGGCTGAGGCGCTCCCGAACTTGTCCGAAATCCATGATCTACACGGCCTGGCGCTGCGGCGCCTGCGGCGCAACGAAGAGGCCGCGCGTGCCTACGAACGCAGCCTCGCGCTAAGGCCAGACGGCTTCGAAACGCTGCTGAATGCTTCCGCCAATGCCGTCAGCCTCGGCGACGCTGCGGCGGCCCGCAGCTATGGCGAGCGAGCTCTGGCGCTGCGCCCCAAGGACGTCAATGCCCTGCGCGTGCTGGCCGACGCGCTGGCGCTCGGCGGAAGCAACGAGGAAGCAGCGGCGCTGTATCGCGAGGGCCTTGCCATCGATCCGCAGGCCGTCGACCTTTACGTGAATCTGGGTGACGCGCTGACCAACCTCGGACAGGCAGCCGCGGCGGTGACGGAGATCGAGAGGGCGCTGGCGCTGCGGCCGGATTACGCGCCGGCGCACCTGAGCCTCGGTCGCGCGCTGTTCCGCCTGGGCGAGACGACGTCCGCGCGGCAGCACTTCCGCGCCGCATCCGACCTGGCGCCCGGGATGCCGGAGGCGCACACCGCCTATCTTTTCTGCCTGGCGCATGACGAGACGGTTTCGCCCGAAGAATCGTCGCGCGAGCACCGGCGGCTCGGCGCCCTGATCGAAGAGCCCGTGCGCCATCTGCGCCGACCGCACGACAACGATCGCGACCCCAACCGGCCACTGCGCATCGGCTTCGTTTCCGCCGATCTGCGCGACCACGCGGTCGCCTATCTGATCGAGCCGGTATGGCGGGCGATGCGTGGTGGGCCGCATCGGATCGTCGCGTACGCCAATTTGCATGCCGAGGATGCGGTCAGCGCAAGGCTCCGCGCGTTGGCCGATGACTGGGTGCGCGTCGAGCGGATGGACGACGACGCACTTGCCGACCGCATCCGGGCCGATCGGATCGACATCCTCTTCGATCTCTCGGGGCACACGGTTGGCAACCGGCTGCCGGTGTTTGCGCGCAGACCGGCCCCGGTCCAAGTGACCTGGATCGGGTACCCGGGAACGACGGGCCTTTCCGCGATCGACTACCGATTCGCTCGGCTGGATCAGACCGCTGGCCTGCAAATGCAGGAGCTTTTCATTGAAAAGCTGGTTTTCTTACGCCAGCGCGGCTTTTCAGTCCCGAGCGGGGCGCCCGACGTCAACGCGCTGCCAGCGCTCCACAAAGGCGATGTGACTTTCGGTAGCTTCAATCGCGCCGGCAAAATCGGCGCGCAAGTGGTCGACGTCTGGAGCCGGGTGCTCGCGGCGGTACCCGGATCGCGGCTGCTGATCGCCGCGGTTTCCGAGGAGCGGACGAGGGAGCGGCTCGTGGATCAGTTTGCAGAGCACGGCATCGGCAGCCAGCGCTTGGAGTTCCGCCCCCGAGTCGATCTGCTGGAGTACCTCGCCTTGCACCTCGAGGTCGACGTGGCCCTTGACACCTTTCCGTATACCGGCGGGACAACGACCAGCCACGCATTGTGGATGGGTGTTCCCGTGGTGACATTGAAGGGAAATACCATGCAACAGAGCCAGACAGCCAGGATTCTCGAGATGGTTGACCTGCGTGACTGGATAACGGACACACCGGATCAATACTTGGCGCGGGCCAAGGCGGCGGTAGCGGATCTCGCGGAGCTGAACGATCTGCGCCGGCAGTTGCGTTCGCGGGTAGCTCAGGCCTTCGTTGGCAGTGATGAACTGATTCGGGCCGAGGTGAACGTCGCTCTGCAGACGATGTGGCGGCGCTGGTGCGAGCGACTGCCCCCGACGCCGTTCACGCCGATGCCATGAAAGCGGTTAGCAACGAATACGGGGGTGCGGTTCGCACCGGGATGGAAGCCCGGCCGAGCCTCGCCCGCTGACCGTTTGGTGGCGCCCGACATGCGATCGGCAGAGATCGCCGCCCAGGGCTGGCAGACAAGGCAAGGAAGCCGGCTGACGATCTGCGGCGTGAGCAATATGCTCAGCGACATCCTCGATTGCGCGTTGGCCCGGGGTTACCGGGACTTTCTTGTCGTCACCAACACCAGCGAGGTGCTGCGGCCGCGGACCCGCCCGTTTCGGGAGCGCCTGACTGACCTTCCGCCTGGGGCGACCGTCGAGGTCCTGCCGCTGGATCGGTTTCCTCCCGACGTCGCCGGCGACGTGTTTCTCGGTACGTCGGCGCCGCAGCGTTATCACCTGTGGCGGCAATTTCGCGAGCGCTGGGCGGTACGCCTGTGCACTCTGGTGCACCCCGCGGCGACCGTCTCGCCGATGGCGAAGCTCGCCGAGGGGGTGTTCGTCGGCGCTGGCAGTGTCATCGGCCCCTGCGCCGAGGTGCACTTGTGCGTGTTCATCAACCGGGCCGCATCGGTGGGTCACGACACAACCGTCGGCCCGTTCGCGCGGGTGCAGCCTGGCGCTCATGTTGGCGGGCACGTGCGCGTCGGCGCTTTTGCCACGGTTGGCATCGGCGCCACGGTCATCGAAGAGGTGATCATAGGCGACAACGCCTGGGTGGCTGCAGGGGCGGTCGTCACCCGCGATGTGGCTGCGGGGCACTTTTTTGGCGCGGGTCGTAGCGTCGCCCGCTCATCGACGGCGGACGAACCCGAGCTGCCTTCCTGGGTCGAGTTGCAGGACGTCTTGCCGCCACCGCTCAGGGCTGTCGGCGACAGCTGGCCTCTGCGGGAATAGATCTGGCCCGGAACTGGCACGCGTCGCTTGGCGACAGGCCGCGTCGCGACTTTACAGGCTGCCTGTATCGCCTGGCCATGCTTTTCCGAACACAAGGGCGTCGCCCACCGTCGGCCAGCGCAGCCGAACGCGCAACTCTCGCCCGATCCGCTCGCCGCGCACCCGGCGCGACTCGCTCATGAACGAATACATCATCGGGTTCACAGCCGTGCGCAGTCGCTCGCGCGGCAGCCGCGGCGGCCGCGGCAGGCCGTAGCGGTCGGCGACGAGGTCGAAGTACGCGCCCATTTTCAGCTGCGAGCGGTCGACGGCGTTGTAGACGCGGCCGGGGCGGCCACGGAACAGCGCCGCGATGCACAGCCGCGCCAGGTCGTCGGCGTGGATGTGGTTGCTGTAGACGTCATCCTCGGGGGCGAGCGCCGGCGCGCCGCTGCGCAGGCGAGCCAGCGGCAGACGGTCGTGGGCATAGATGCCCGGCGCGCGCAGGATGCAGCTGCGCGCGCGGCGCACCTGCCGCTCGGCGTCAAGCCGCCGCCAGGCGCGATCGTTGCCCGGCGCCGGCCGCGTGGTCTCGTCGACGAAGCCGCCGCCGCGGTCGCCGTACACGCCCGTGGTGCTGACATAGACCAGGCGGTCGGGGCGACGTCGCAGCGCCGCCAGCAGGGCGCGGGTGCGGGGATCGCGCCGTCCTTCGGTCTGCGGCGGCGGCGCCAGATGCATCACGCGGCGGCGAAAGGCGCGCAGCCGATCGAGGCTGCGGCGGTGGTCGAGGTTGCCGACAATCGGCACCGCGCCAGCGGCGCGCAGTTGCGGCACACGGTCCGGCGACGACGTCAGCGCAACCACCCGAAAACGGTGCGCGAGCCGTGCGAGAATGCGGCCGCCGATGTCGCCGCAGCCGACGATGAGCAGCGGCGGCCGGCCGAAACGTCGACGCCCGCGTGGCTTGTGATTCGAGTGCGCGGGCGTCGCTTTTTGCATGCGCGGATTCTATGAGCTTCAAGGTCACCGTCCGCCCCTCGGGCCGTGAGTTCACCGTCGAAGGCGATGAGACCATCCTCGCCGCGGCGCTGCGCAGCGGCGTCGGCCTTCCCTATGGCTGCAAGAACGGCGCCTGCGGCACCTGCAAGGCGACGGGCCTCGAAGGCGAGTGGGTGCAGGGGCCGCACTCGTCCTCGGCGCTCAGCGCGCAGGAGCTGGCCGCCCGCAAGCTGCTCGTCTGCTGCAGCCGCCCGACGACGGACCTCGTGATCGAGGCGCGCGAACTGACGGGCTTCGGCGACATTCCGATCCGCAAGATGCCGTGCCGCATCGCCGCGATCGAGCGGCCGGCGCCCGACGTCGCGATCGTCTCGCTGCAGTTGCCCGCCAGCGAGCGGTTGCAGTTCCGCGCCGGGCAGTACCTCGAGTTCATCCTGAAGGACGGCTCGCGCCGCGCCTACTCGATGGCCACGGCGCCGCACGCCGACGAGCGGATCACGCTGCACATCCGGCACATGCCCGGGGGGTTGTTCACCGACGCGCTGTTCGGCGTCAGGGAGCCGGCGATCAAGGAGCGCGACATCCTGCGCATCGAGGCGCCGCTGGGGACCTTCTTCCTGCGCGAGGACAACGGGCGGCCGATCGTCCTGCTGGCCAGCGGGACCGGCTTCGCACCGATCAAGGCGATCGCTGAGCACATCTTTTACAAGCGGCTCAACCGCGACGAGCCCGACCGTCCGGCGCGCCCGGTGCGCCTGTATTGGGGCTGCCGCACCCGCCGCGACCTGTACCTGCCGGAGTTGCCCGCGCAGTGGGCGCGCGAGCAGCCCAACTTCACTTACGTGCCAGTGCTGTCCGACGCGCTGCCCGACGACCACTGGAGGGGACGCGCCGGCTTCGTCCACCGTGCGGTGATGGAAGACCTGCCGGACCTGTCCGCCTGGCAGGTCTATGCCTGCGGCGCGCCGGCGATGGTCGAGGCGGCGAAGCGCGACTTCACGCAGCGCTGCGGCCTGCCCGAGGACCAGTTCTTCGCCGACGCCTTCACCTCGCAGGCCGACCTGGCCAAGTGAGACATCCTGGGTCAACCTCCCTGTGCAGAGGCGAGTGCGACGGTGCTGCCGTGCAGGGCTGGGTCGTAGTGTTGGCGGTCGGTCCAAGCGCGCCAGATCACGCGCAGCCAGGCTCTGGCGAGGATGCGGATGGCGTGGGTGTGGTCGCAGCCGCGTGCGCGGGCGGCCTGGTAGAGGCTGCGCGC
>CALGWX010000110.1 GCA_937936215.1 uncultured Burkholderiaceae bacterium
TGGACGGCTGGTTCACCAGCATTGCCGAGTTCATGAAGACCACCGGCGCGATTCCCTCGGTGCCGGCTGCCGACGCCTACATCACCGACGCCTTCATGAAACGCGTCGCCGCCGACCCCAAACTGCGCGAGTTTGCAACCAAGACGAACTGACCGCCGTGCGGACAAGGCCGCCGCGGCGGCCTTTTTCTTCAGCCTTTCCTGTAAACGTTTTCTGCCTCACTGGAACCGACCATGCCCACGACCTACCTCAAGAAGGCGAGCAAGACGCCGCAGACCGAGACCGCCACCGCGCAGCAGGTGGTGACCGAGATGCTGGCCGAGATCGGCGCGCGCGGCGAGGCCGCAGTGCGCGAGTACGCGAAGAAGCTCGACGGCTGGGACGGCGAGATCGTGCTCACGCGCGCCGAGATCGACCGCCGCGCGGCCGAGGTGCCCGAGGCGGTGAAGCGAGACATCGACTTCGCGATCGCCCAGGTCAGCGCCTTCGCGCATGCGCAGCGGCGCTCGTTGAGCGAGTTCTCGGTCGAGCTGCACCGCGGCGTCACCGCCGGCCAGCGCGTCATTCCCGTCAACGTTGCCGGCTGCTATGCACCGGCCGGGCGCTACGCCCACATCGCCTCGGCCTACATGGGGGTGGCCACGGCCAAGGCCGCCGGCGTCAAGACGATCATCGCCTGCTCGGGGCCGTTCCGCGGCGGGCCGATGCACCCGTACCTGATGTACGCCTTCGACCGCGCCGGCGCCGACGTGATCATGACCCTCGGCGGCGTGCAGGCGGTCGCGACGATGGCCGACGGCCTGTTCACCGGCAAGCCCGCCGACGTGATCGTCGGCCCGGGCAACAAGTTCGTCGCCGAGGCCAAGCGCACGCTGTTCGGCAAGGTCGGCATCGACGTGTTCGCCGGCCCGTCGGAGGTGGCGGTGATCGCCGACGACTCGGCCGATTCGGCCCTGGTCGCCAGCGACCTGGTGGGCCAGGCCGAGCACGGCCACGAGAGCCCGGCCTGGCTGTTCACGACCTCGCGCGCGCTGGCCGAAGAGGTGATGCGGCGCGTGCCGGCGCTGATCGAGGCGCTGCCGCCGACCGCGCGCGACGCCGCCAGTGCTGCGTGGCGCGACTACGGCGAGGTGATCGTCTGCGACACGCGCGAGGAGGTCGCGCAAGTCTCGGACCGCTACGCCAGCGAGCACCTCGAGGTCCACGCGCGCGATCTCGACTGGTGGCTGGCCAACCTGACCTGCTACGGCTCGCTGTTCCTCGGCGAGGAGACCACGGTGGCCTACGGCGACAAGGCGAGCGGCCCGAACCACGTGCTGCCGACCAAGGGCGCGGCGCGCTACTCCGGCGGGCTGTCGGTGCACAAGTTCATGAAGACGCTGACCTGGCAGCGGATGACGCGCGAGGCGGCGCGCGACATCGGCGCGGTCACGGCGCGCATCTCGCGGCTCGAGGGCATGGAGGCCCATGCGCGCACCGCCGACGACCGCCTGGCCAAGTACTTCCCGGACGAACGCTTCGACCTGGGCGAACCGGTGCGGGTCTGAGGCAGCCATGGGACTGGCGCATCTGTTCGACCTGAGCGGGCGGCGCGCGCTGGTCACCGGCGGCAGCTCCGGCATCGGCGAGGCGATGGCCTGCGCGCTCGGACGCGCTGGCGCCCGGTTGCTGCTGGCCGCGCGGCGCGAGGCCGAGCTGGCCCGGGCCGCCGAGCGGCTGCGCGCCGAAGGCATCGTGGCCGACACGCTGGCGGTGGACCTGACCGACACCACCGCGCTGCGCGCCGCCGCCGCGCGGGCCGAAGCCGCGATGGGCGGGGTCGACATCCTGGTCAACGCCGCCGGCGTCAACCTGCGTCAGCCCTTCGCCGAGGTCACGCCCGAGGCCTGGCAGCTGCAGCTGGCGCTGCACCTGGGCGCGCCCTTCTTCCTGACACAGGCGCTGGCGCCGGGCATGGCCGCGCGCGGCTGGGGCCGCATCCTCAACGTCGCGTCGCTGCAGTCGACCCGCGCTTTCGCCCACAGCGCACCCTACGGCGCAGCCAAGGGCGGCGTGGTACAGCTGACGCGCGCCATCGCCGAGGCCTGGGGCCGCAGCGGCATCACCTGCAACGCCATCGGGCCGGGCTTCTTCCCGACCGCGCTGACCGCGCCGGTGTTCGCCGACGCCAGCCTGGCGCAGCGCCATGCGGCGCAGACCTGCATCGGGCGCAACGGCGAACTCGCCGACCTGCATGGCGCCACCGTCTTCCTGGCCAGCGATGCGTCGGCCTACATCACCGGCCAGACGCTGATGGTCGACGGCGGCTACACCGCGAAATGAACCCGGCGCTCGACGCCTTCTGGATGCCGTTCACGCCGAACCGCGCGTTCAAGGCCGCGCCGCGCCTGATCGCCTCGGCCGAAGGCATCGCCTACCGCACGCCCGACGGGCGCGAGGTGCTCGACGGGACTTCGGGGCTGTGGTGCGTCGGCGCCGGCCACCGCCACCCGCGCATCGCCGCGGCGATGAAGCGGCAGATCGACACGCTCGATTACGCGTCGAGCTTCCAGGTCGGCCACCCCGGCGCGTTCGAGCTCGCCGAGCGCCTGGCGGCGCTGGCCCCGCCGGGGCTGGACCGGGTGTTCCTCGTCAACTCCGGCTCCGAGGCCTGCGACACGGCAATGAAGATCGCGCTGGCCTACTGGCGCGCACGCGGCGAGGGCCAGCGCAACCTGTTCATTGGGCGTGAGCGGGGCTTCCACGGCGTCGGCTTCGGTGGCACCTCGGTCGGCGGCATGACCAACAACCGCCGCGCCTTCGGCAGCGCGCTGCTGCGCAGCGACCACCTGCGCAGCACCTGGGATGCGGCCACACAGGCCTTCGTGCGCGGCCAGCCTGCGCAAGGCGCCGAGCTGGCCTATGAGCTGGACCACCGTTTGATCGCGCTGCACGGTGCCGAGCAGATCGCCGCCGTGGTGGTCGAGCCGGTGGCCGGCTCGGCCGGCGTGCTGGTGCCGCCGGAAGGCTACCTGCAGCGGCTGCGCGAGATCTGCGACCGCCACGGCCTGCTGCTCGTGTTCGACGAGGTCATCACCGGCTTCGGCCGGCTGGGCGCGATGTTCGCCGCGCAGGCCTTCGGCGTGGTGCCGGACATGATCGTGTTCGCCAAAACGGTGACCAACGGTGCGGCACCGCTGGGTGGCGTGCTGGTGCGGCGCGAGATCCACGACACGCTGATGCACGGCCCGCCGCACCTGGCCGAGCTGATGCACGGCTACACCTGCTCGGGCCACCCGCTGGCCTGCGCGGCGGCGGGCGCGATGCTCGACGTGCTGCACGACGAGTCGCTGCCGCAGCGCGCCGCCGCACTGGCCCCGCACCTAGAGCAGGCGGTGCACGCGCTGGCCGGCATGCCGGGCGTGGTCAGCGTGCGCAACATTGGCCTGGCCGCGGGCGTCGAACTGGCCCCGCTGCCCGGCGCGCCGGGACGGCGCGGTGCGCTCGCGGTGGCTGCCGCCTTCGCACACGGCCTGCTCACACGTGCCCCCGGCGACACGCTGGTGCTGGCGCCGCCGTTCGTCTGCACGCCGGCCGACATCGACCGCATGGTGCAGCGACTGCGTTCGGCGATCGATGATGCAATGAAGGACGACTCATGAAAGCCCTGGTCTACACCCGACCCCACGAAGTGCAGCTGCACGAGCGGCCTGAGCCCGAACTGGCTGACGGCGAGGTGGTGCTGCGCATCGACGCCGCCGGCATCTGCGGCTCGGACATGCACGCCTACCACGGCCACGATCCGCGCCGCCAGCCGGGACTGGTGCTGGGCCACGAGTTCGCCGGCACGGTGCTGCGCTCGGCCAGCGAGCTTTGGCAGCCGGGGCAGCGCGTCACCGGCAATCCGCTCATCACCTGCGGCCGCTGCGACTACTGCCTGCAGGGGCGCGACAACCTGTGCAGCCAGCGCACGATGGTGGGCATGACGCGGCCCGGCGCCTTCGCGCAGGCGATGAGCATTCCCGGCCGCTGCCTGATCGCGCTGCCCGATACGCTCTCCTCGGTGCAGGCCGCGCTGACGGAGCCGGCCGCCACCGCGCTGCATGCGCTGAACCTGTCGATGCGCGCGCTGGTGCGCCCGCTGCCCGAGTGCCGCGTGCTGGTGATCGGCGGCGGCGCCATCGGCATGCTGGCGGCGCTGCTTCTGCGCCATTACGGCGTCGACGCGCTGACCGTAGCCGAGGTCAATCCCATGCGCCGCGCCTCCGTCGAGCGCCACGCCCGCTGCGCCACCCTCGACCCGCGCGCCGCCACGCCGGCCGAGGGCGGTTTCGAGTACGTGATCGATGCCGTCGGCAGCGCCGCGACGCGCCAGGTGGCGCTGGCCGCGGTGGCACCGGGTGGGGTGGTCATGCACATCGGGCTGCAGGATTGGGCCAGCGAGATCGACATGCGCAAGCTGACGCTGGCCGAGATCACGCTGCTGGGCACCTACACCTACAGCATGGCCGACCTGCGCGCCACCGTCGCGGCGCTGGCGCGCGGTGCCTTCGGCGACCTGTCGTGGGTTGAACGGCGCCCGCTGCGGGACGCGCCGCGTGCCTTCGACGAGCTGCACCGCGGCGTCCTCGCCACCGCGAAGGTGGTTCTCGAGCCCTACGGCTGAGCCTTCCCGCGACCGCCCCCTTCGCACCACCACTGCTCGTTGCCCATCGCGAGAAGCCGTAACCCCTTCGCTCTTCCGGTTAGCCCGGAAATTTCATGAGCGAGAGGTCGGCGGCCTCGTGCTTGTGCGCGTTGTCAGAGGTATTCGAAGCCTTGAGACAACCGAGGACCGCCGATGCCAAATCCGTACCGCGCAGCGAATCGAGTTCGGGCGGGTTGGCCGCCGCGTCATTGAAGCGGGCTTCGGCGGCGGCGACCTCAGTTCCGATGGCGGCCTGATGCTGCTGCGTCGGGTCGATGAACGCATCGGCCTGACCCGTGCCGTGGCGGCCGTGTTCGGCGATCCGCGCGATCCGGCCAAGATCACGCATCGGCTGCGCGATCTGATCGCCCAGCGCCTGTACGGGCTGTGCTGCGGCTACGAGGACCTGAATGACCACGACACGTTGCGTGCCGACCTGCGGATGCAGACCGCGGTGGGGCGGACCGAGGTGCTCGCCTCCTCGCCGACGCTGTGCCGGCTGCAGAACCGGGCCACGCGGGCGCAGGCGGTGGCGCTGCACCGGGTGCTGATCGAGCAGTTCATCGCCAGCCACCAGACCGCGCCCGCCGAACTGGTGCTCGACATCGACACCTCGGACGTGCCGTTGCACGGCCGCCAGGAGCTGGCCGAGTTTCACGCCTACGACGATGCACACGGCTACCTGCCGCTGTACGTGTTCTGCGGCCAGAGCCTGCTGGCGTGCGTGCTGCGGCGCAGCCGCATCGATGGGGCGAAGAACGCGGCGGCGGTCATCAAGCTGCTGGTGGCTCGGCTGCGGCAGGCCTGGCCGGGGGTACGCATCATCGTGCGCGGCGACTGCGGCTTCTGTCGCCAGCGGCTGCTGCGGTTCTGCGAGCGCGCCGGCGTGGGCGACGTGATCGGCCTGGCGCGCAACGCGCGGCTCGAAGCCCGGGTGGCCCTGGCCGAGCTGATGCTGGCCGAGGAGTACGGCCGCACCGGCGTGAAGCAGCGGTGGATCGACGAGTTCCCCTATGCGGCCGAGACCTGGAACCGCAAGCGGCGAGTGATCACGCGGCTCGAATACGGCGCCCAAGGCACCCACCCGCGCTTCGTCGTGCCCAACCTCGAGGCCGAAGCCGTCGATCGGTACGAACGGCTGTACTGCGCCCGCGGCGAGGCGGAGAACCGGATCAAGGAAGTGCAGCTGGATCTGTTCGGCACCCGCGCCAGCGGCCACAAGTTTGCCGCCAACCAGCTGCGCCTCTTGCTGGCGGCCCTGGCCTACACCTTGATGCAGCGGCTGCGCGAGATCGCGCTGGCGGGCACCGAACTGGCGCGGGCCACCGCCGCGACCATCCGCGTGCGGCTACTGAAGATGAAGATCGGCGCGGCCATCGTGCGCAACACGCGTCGGGTGCGCATCCTGCTCGCCTCGCATCACCCGCTGCGCGCACTGTTCCTGCACGCCGCCCGCGCGCTGGCGCCATAGCCCCCATCGAGTGCTGTCCCCGGCACGATGACAAACAACGGGGGAAAGGGGGAAGTCTGTCCCAATTCAGGACAACACCCCTCGAAACACCGCACCAGCGCTCACTTTGCCGGCAACCCAGTCACCGACCTCGCGCGCAACGCCCACA
>CALGWX010000111.1 GCA_937936215.1 uncultured Burkholderiaceae bacterium
TTCGTCATTCACATGGCACCGCTGTTTCTGCGCCCGCGCACTGATGGACGGTATGGCTGCAAAGGGACGGCGATACCCTGACGGAAGCGCCGTCCTGGTGTGATACCTGCCAGCACGAATTTCTCATCGCCTATTCCTGTACGGGGCGCTGCGTGTGCCCCTCCTGTAACACGCGGCGCATGGTCGAGACGGCAGCGCATCTGGTCGATCACGTGTTTCCGCCGCTGCCGGTGCGGCAGGTGGTGCTGGCGGTACCCAAGCGCTTGCGCTACTTCCAGCAAGAGGATGCCGACCTGCAGTGGGCGGTGCTGCGCATTTTCCTCGACGCGGTGGAACGCTGCCTGCGCGAACACAGTGCCGGCTGTGGTGAGGCGGCGCGCAGCGGGGCGGTGGCCTTCATTCATCGCTTCGGCTCCAGCCTGAACGAGCACGTGCATTTCCACTGCTGCGTCATCGACGGGGTGTTCGAGCCAGCCGAGTCGAGCAACCCCGACGACGTGCCCGGCGTAGTGTTTCATGCGGCGGCGGGGCTGGCCGACGATGGTGATCTGGTTGACCATCTTGGCCAGTTGGCCCGAGCCGCTCGGCCCGATCAGCGTCACCGCCCTGGCATAGGCCATCGCCACCGGCTGCGCTCGCACGAAGGGCTCGGCGTCGCCGCCGCACATGACGGTGAGCTGGCCGTTGACGGCGCCGGCCTGGCCACCGGAGACCGGTGCGTCGATGAAGTGCAGTTCCCGCGCGCGTGCCGCGGCGTGCAGTTCCCGCGCCACGTCGGCCGAGGCGGTGGTGTTGTCGACGACGATCGCATCCCTGGTCATGCCGGCGAGCGCTCCGGTGTCGCCGAGCATGACGCTGCGCAGATCGTCGTCGTTGCCGACGCAGGAGAAGACGATCTGCGCGCCCTCGGCGGCCTCGCGCGGCGTGGCGGCGATGCGGCCGCCGTACTCGTCGGCCCAGCGTTCGGCCTTCTTCGTCGTGCGGTTGTAGATGGCGACATGATGGCCGGCGCGCGCCAGGTGGCCTGCCATCGGAAAGCCCATCACGCCGAGGCCGAGGAAGGCGACCCTGTGCGGCGTGATCGGATCGTAGGTCTTGCTGCTCATCGACTCGACCTTCGTTGCCCAATCACTGCGGCGAGGATACCCAATGGCGCAGGCCGCCGCCCCCGGGCCGCTGAGGGGATTTGGCGCATCGACCAAGGGATCTCTTGATTAGCGGCCAGTTTCGCGCCCGCAACTGCACACGAACCTTGAACCGCAGTAGCGTGGCGAGCTCGCGCAGATTGGCGATGTCGGGTGCGTTGACGCCAGGACGCTTGCGCGGGCGCAGGTGAGGGGTGAGCGCTGGCGGTTGGCTGCCATCATCGGTCTGGCGCAGCAACCCTTCGACCTGCCGATCGCATTCGGCCACCTGCCGTTGGTAGTGCTCCCAGCTTTGCAGGGCCTGGCGCAGCGCGAACAGGTGCTCGGCTTGCCAAGTGCCGCGCAACGACTCCTTGATCCGCTGCGCCTTGGCGCGTTGAATCCTCAGGTCGCACAGTGCGCCAACCGACCAGGCGTTGCAGGCGGTGTTGCACAAGATCATCACCCGCACGATGAGGCTGCTCACCCGTCGGGGGGTGTTGGTCGAAGAAGAAGGTTCGACCTACGTGGCCGACAACGACGGCGATTCGGACGAGGCCCGCGCGCTCAGGCCGCTGCAGGCGGCGGCGTGCACGTATCGCATCGCCTTCGGTCCGCGCGCCGGCCAGAAGGTGCTGACGGTACAGGGCGCCATGCCAAGGGACAAAGACTTCAAGCAGACGCTGTGCGCTGACATCGACGGCTTCAGCCTGCACACGCCGCCGTGCGCTGCGGCGCCAACGAGCGCGAGGCGCTGGAGCAACTGTGCCGCTACATCACCCGCCCGGCGCTGGCCAACGAGCGCGTCCAGACCAACGCCGCCGGAAATTGGTGCTCAAGCTCAAGACCCCCTGGCGCGACGGCACCACGCGCCTGGTGATGTCGCCGCTGGAGTTCATGCAGCGGCTGGCGGCGCTGGTGCCAAGGCCACGGCTGCACCTGATCCGCTTCCATGGTGTGCTGGCACCCAACGCCAAGCTGCGCGCGCTGGTGGTGCCGCAAGAACCCGGGCAGCCCGCCCAAGCCGCGCCACCTGCCGAGTGCGAGGTGAACTGTGCGCACCATCGGCCGGTGCGGCTGAGCTGGGCCAAGCTGCTCAAGCGCGTGTTCGACCTCGACCTGGAGCACTGCCCGAACTGCGGCGGCGAGCTGAAGATCATCGCCGCGATCCTGGATGCGCCGGTGATCGAGAAGATCCTCACGCACCTGGGTCTGCAGGCGCGCGCGCCGCCGCGGGCTGCGGCGCGTGGTCAGGCGCTGTAAGCGGCCTGAGCGAGATCCAATCCATCGCTTTCGACAGGCCCGGCGCCTCGGGGCCGGGAGACTGGCTGCGCCAGGGGTTTTCAGGACCAGAGCAAAGCGGCCGGATCGTCAGGGCAAACCCGTGGAAGAGGCCCCTGACGGGCCTGTGCGGCCGGGTTCACCGGCGCTCGGCCGGCTACCGTCGCCCACAAGACCGCAATCAGAGCCACGACTGTCGGGCCTGGCCACCCCATGCTCACGGAAGAAGGGCCTTTGAACGACCTGTCCGCTCTTCCCGCTGTTTGCGGTGGCAGCCGCGCTCGCGGTGCAGGTGCTGGGCTTGTTCGTCGTCTTCGCGGCCCTGATCGCGCCAGCGCTTTGGCGCCGCGCCGGGGCATCCTGGCCGCTCGCGCTCGCGCTCGCCGCGGCGCTCGTCGCCTGCATCGCGGGGCTGACGGCGAGCTGGCTGCTGGATCTGCCGAGCGGGCCATGTGTGGCGGCGGCGCTCGCGGCAGCCGGACTGTTCGCTACGGCGCGCCGCGCTGGCGCCTCATAGCGGCGGCGTCCCGCCGTCGCTGCACGTTGCGAGCGCGACAACGCGTTCAGGCGCGGGCCGGACTCGTCCGACTCGCCCACAGCAGCCAGGTCAGCGGAATGCCGACCATCGCCGCGTCGTACAGCGTTCCCCAGTGCCCTTCAACCCAGTCTTCGGTGACGACGTGCCAGTAGGCGTTGTCCAGCGGCAGCACGCCGGCCTCGGTGAACTCGTGAAACGCGTACAGCGCAAGCTTGACGACGAATAGCGCCAGGAACAGCGTCGTGGCGCGCAAAAGCAGCGGCAGCGGCACGCGGCGGCCCCAGCGCAGCCACGCCACTGCCAGCGCCGCCGCCGCGGCCAGTCCGAGCGCCAGGCCCGCCAGCAGCGCTGCGCTATCCTGCTGCGAGGCGAGCGTTGCGGCGATCAGCGCTAGTTCCATGCCCTCGCGCGTGACCATCAGCAGCGCGAACAGGAAGACGGCGACCGTGGCCCAGCGACCGGGGCGTGCAGCAGCCGCGGCCACTTGGGCCTCGATCTGCGAGCGCAGGCGCGCGCCCAGGCGGGTGACGTGCACCGCGAGGCTGCCGACCAGCAGCGCCGTGAGGAGCGCAAGCACCCCCTCGGTGAGCGGTGTCACCGCGATCGCGCCGAGCCACACGCCCAGCGCCGCCGACAGCGCGACCGCGGCCACCACGCCCCCGCCGAGGGCGGGCAGCAGTGAGACTCGCCCGGTCTGTCTGAGGTAGATCGCCGCCAGCGCAACGATCAGAAATGCCTCGATCCCCTCGCGCAGCGCCGCGATCATCATCGTGCCCATCGTCTGTCCTCCTCGTACCGTGGCCCGTCCCGTCTTGCCCGTTCACGCTCTGGCGCAAGTGGGAGTGGCGCAGAATCTGTCTGAACGACCCCCGGCGCGCGCACCGCGGCACCGACCGCGCGGTCCACCTCGATCGCCAGGATCACGATCAGGGCGAAGAACCCGCTGGCAACCGCTGCGGCGACCACGGTGACGCCCAACGCGCGCAGTGCGCGGGCAATGGGTGTGCCTGGCGTGCGGCGCCGCGCGCCGGTGCGGGAAGCGTTCGTCATGTCACGCTGTCCCGGTGGCAAGCGCCGAGCGACGTGCCGTGGCCACCAGCGGCACCGGCGCCAGCGGATGCGCCAGCACCCGTGCCGCCACCGCAAAGGCCTCCGCGATCGTCTGCGGGGTCAGCACCTGCCGCGGCGCACCCTGCGCCAGCAGGCTGCCATCGCGCAGCACGTACAGGCGATCGGCGTAGTGAGCCGCCAGATTCAGGTCGTGCAGGATCGCCAGCACGCCGATGGCGCGGCCGGCGGCAAATTCCCGCACCGTGGCCAGCAGGTGGTGCTGGTGCGCCAGATCCAGCGCCGCGGTCGGCTCGTCCAGCAGCAGAAAGCGCGGCTGCGGCGCTTCGCGCTCCCACAGCTGCGCGAACGCCGCCGCCATGTGCACGCGCGCGCGCTCGCCGCCGGAGAGCGTCGGCAGCTCGCGCTCGGCCAGATGCGCGGCGTCCGCCAGCGCCAGCGCCTGCCGCGCGATCGCACGATCGGTTTCGCCGTCGCCGCCAAAGGCGTAGCGGCCCAGCGCCGCGATCTCCAGGGCAGTGAAGGCGAACCCGACCTCGGCCTGCTGCGGCAGCACGGCGCGCAGCCGCGCGCGGTCCCGCACGTTGTGGCGCTCGATCGGCCGGCCGTTCAGCCGCACCGCGCCGGTGGCGCGCAGGGCGGGCGCCAGGCGCTCGCCGGCGAGCGCGCGCAGCAGCGTGGTCTTGCCGGCGCCGTTT
>CALGWX010000112.1 GCA_937936215.1 uncultured Burkholderiaceae bacterium
CGCTCGCGGCCGTGGCACTGTCGTCGCTGCTGCTGCTGGGTGTGGAGCGGCTGCGGGCGGACCTGCGTGCGAGCTTCGCGACGTCGGTCTCCGGCGTCGACCTGATCGTCGGCGCACGCGGCAGCCCGGTGCAGCTGATGCTGTACTCGGTCTTCCGCATGGGCGAGGTGACGCAGAACATGAGCTGGGCCTCGGCGCAATGGCTGGCGCAGCTTCCGGCGGTGGCGTGGACGGTGCCGGTGTCGCTTGGCGACTCGCACCGCGGCTATCCCGTGCTCGGCACGACCGCGGCGTACTTCGACCACTTCCGCTACGGCGACCGGCGTTCGCTTGCGCTCGCCTCCGGCCGCCGCTTCGAGGCGCTGTACGAGGCCGTACTCGGGGCCGAGGTCGCCGAGCGGCTCGGCTACGGGCTGGGGCAGGAGGTCACGCTGGCGCACGGCAGCGGCGAAGGGCCGGGGCTGGAGCACGGCGACAAACCGTTCAAGGTGGTCGGCATCCTGGCGCGCACCGGCACGCCGGTGGACCGCACCGTGCACATCAGCCTCGAAAGCCTGGAAGCCCTGCACCTGGACTGGGTCGGCGGCGCACCGATCCCGGGGCTGGCGATCCCGCCGCAGCTGGCGCGCAAGTTCGACCTGACACCGAAGAGCGTGACCGCCGTCCTCGTCGGGCTGGAAAGCCGCGCTGCCGTCTTTGGCGTGCAGCGCGAGGTCAACACGCGCGGCGAGGAAGCGCTGATGGCCGTGCTGCCGGGGGTGGCGCTCGACGAACTCTGGCAGCTGGTGGCGTTGGCCGAGCGCTACGCGCGGCTGGTGTCGATGCTGGTGGTCGCCGTGGGCCTGACGGGACTGGTGGCCGTGGTGCTGGCGAGCCTGAACGAGCGCCGGCGCGAACTGGCGATCCTGCGCTCGGTCGGCGCGCGGCCGGGCGAGATCTTCGCCCTGCTGGCGCTCGAAGGCGGCGCCGTGGCCGCCCTCGGCGCGATCGCTGGCGCCGTGCTGGTCAGCCTGGCGGTGCTGCTGCTGGCGCCGTGGCTGCAGGCCCACTACGGGTTGGCCCTCAGTGGCGGGCTGCCATCGGCAGAACAGTGGCGCCTGCTCGCTGGCATCATCGTGGTCGGTGTGATCGCGAGCCTGATTCCCGGCTGGCGCGCCTACCGACTTTCGCTCGCCGACGGCATGACGCCGCGGCTCTGAAGATGGATTCCTTCGCCATGCGCAGACGCCTCCTCGTTGCCGGCGCCCTCGCCGTCCTGCCGCTTGCCGCCTTCGCCCAGAGCGCCGGCCAGGGCGGCTTCAAGATCGGCGACCGCCTCGAATCGAAGGCCGGACCGCCCGCCGGCAAGGCCAGCCGCTACCGCGAGATCAAGTGGGACGAACTGATCTCGCCGTCGTGGAACCCCGAGGCGATCATCAAGTCGATGAACCTCGACATGATGCTCGACAGCGACCCGCGCGCCATCGCCGCCATGGAGCGGCTGCGGCAGGAGTGGGACAACGCGCCCGGCAACCCGGCGATCGAGGGCGCCGAGGTGAAGCTGGCCGGCTTCGTGGTGCCGCTGGAGCGCGAGGGCAACGCGCTGCGCGAGTTCCTGCTGGTGCCCTACTTCGGCGCCTGCATCCACGTGCCGCCGCCGCCGGCCAACCAGACCGTGTACGTGGTCGCCAAGAAGCCGGCCAAGAACACGGCGACCATGGACGCCGTCTGGGTCAGCGGCAAGATCTCGCAGTACCGGACGCGCACCCGCATGGGCGCGATCGGCTACCGCCTGGACGCGGACCTGGTGGAACCCTACGTGGCGAACAAGCCGTAAACGCGGCGCCGATACCGACTCGATCAAGCCGGCGGCGGCGGCGGCCCCTAAACTCCCTGCGGTATCGACCCGCAACCCACCACCGAAGGGAGAAGACGATGAAGCGCGCCACCCCGCTTGCTGCCCTGCTCGTTGCCACCGCCCTGTCCGGCCCGGCCCAAGCGCAGGACCGCGGCACCTACAGCCTGCGCCATTTGCTGCCGGAGACGGCGGCCAAGGCCGTGCGCGCGGCGCTGGAAGACTGCCGCAAGCGCGGCTACCAGGTCGCCGTGGCGGTGGTCGACCGCAGCGGCGTCGTGCAGGCGCTGATGCGCGACCGCTTCGCCGGCCCGCACACGCCGAGCACGGCGATCAACAAGGGCTGGACCGCGGTGAGCTTCCGCACCAACACGACCGACTTCGCGGTCGAGACCGCGCTCGGCAAGGCGGCCTCGGGCATCCGCCACCTGCCGAACGTCGTCGCCGTCGGCGGCGGCGTGCTGATCGAGGCCGGCGGCTCGATCGTCGGGGCGATCGGCGTCTCCGGCGCGCCCACCGGCGAAGCCGACGAGCAGTGCGCCAAGGCCGGCATCGCGGCGATCAAGGACGACATCGAGCTCTGATCCCAGCGGCGGGGCGCGCGCGGCCTCCGGCTCGCGCGATCCGCTGAAGAATAGGGGGCGCCCCGCCGGCGCTCTGCCCCCTCCTGGCGGGCACAACCGCAACGCAGCGGATACGCGCGTCCAACCCGGCTGCCGAAAGAGCCTCCCGCGTACCCGGCGCGAGGGCGGCCCTTCCCTGGCATTGCGCCACACCCGGGGCGCGCGAGCGCGCGCCCCGCGCCCGGCTACGGTAGCAGCACCGACGAGCCGGTGGTCTTGCGCCCGGCGAGGTCCTCGTGGGCGCGGGCGGCCTCCTCCAGCTTGTAGCGCTGGTCAATCTCGACCTTGATCTTGCCGCGCACCATCATGTCGAACAGTTCCTCCGCCGCCTCCTCGAGCTTGGCGCGCGGCGTCACGTGCGTGGCCAGCGTGGGCCGGGTGACGAACAGCGACCCCTTGGCGGCGAGGATGCCGAGGTTCACGCCCGTCACCGGGCCGGAGGCGTTGCCGAAGCTCACCATCAGCCCGCGCGGCTGCAAGCAGTCCAGCGACCCTTCCCAGGTGTCCTTGCCCACACCGTCGTAGACCACCGGCACCTTGGCGCCGCCGGTCAGTTCCTTGACCCGCTCGACGAAGTTCTCCTTCGTGTAATCGATCGTCGCCCAGGCACCGTGCTTCTTGGCCAGCGCCGCCTTTTCGGGTGAACTGACGGTGCCGATCAGCTTAACGCCGAGCGCCTTGGCCCACTGGCAGGCGATCAGCCCCACGCCGCCGGCGGCGGCGTGGAACAGGATGGTCTCGTGGCCCTGCAGGCGGTAGGTCTGCCGGAACAGGTACTGCACCGTCAGTCCCTTCAGCGTCGCCGCCGCGGCCTCCTCGAAGCCGATCTTCTTCGGCAGCTTGACCACCATCGTCGGCGGCATCACGCGCACGTCGGCATAGGCGCCGAGCGGCCCCTGGCCATAGGCGACGCGGTCGCCCTCCTTCAGGAACTTGACGTTGGCGCCCACCGCGTCTACGACGCCGGCGCCCTCGAAGCCCAGGCCGTGCGGCGGGGCCGCCGGATACAGGCCGGTGCGGTAGTAGATGTCGATGAAGTTCAGACCGATGGCGTGGTTGCGGATGCGCACCTCGTCCGGGCCGGGGTCGGCGACGTCGACTTCCTCCAGCTTCATCACCTCAGGCCCGCCGTGCTCGTGCACCACGATCGCTCTTGCCTTCATGTCGCTTTCTCCTTGGGGTGGGTCGCGCCCGGTTTGCGCGACAGGACAAACACGCCGGCGAGCACCAGCGCCGTGCCGGCCAGTTGCCCGCCGGAGACCGGCTCGCCGAGGAAGACATAGCCTAACGCGATCGTCGCCACCGGCCCGACCATGCCCGCCACGGCGGCGGAGCCGGCGCCGATGCGCGCCACCGCCATCATGGTGGCGAACACCGGCAGCACCGTGCACAGCACCGCGTTGACGAGCGACAGCCACAGCACCGGCGCCGGCTGCGCCAGCATCGACAGCGGCCGCAGCGCCGCGAACTGGACGCACACGCCCACCGTGGCGATGCACATCGCATAGGCCGTCAGTCGGATCGCCCCGATCCGGCGCACGTGCTCGCCGGCGATCACGAGGTACCCCGCGTAGCAGGCGGCGGAGGCAAACACCAGCGCGGCGCCGAGCGCCACGCCATCGGCCTGCAGCCGCACGTCGTGCCAGAAGACCAGCACGATGCCGCCGTAGGCCAGCAGCAGCGCGGCCAGGTCGAAACGCGTCACCGGCTTGTGCAGCAGCAGCGCCGAGAACAGGAGAACCAGCGTCGGACTGAGATAAAGGATCAGCCGCTCCAGCGCGGCGGTTATGTAGCGCAGGCCGAGGAAGTCGAGGTAACTGGCCACGTAGTAGCCGAGCAGGCCGATCAGCAGCAGCGCGGCGTGATCCCGCGCCGAGAGCCTCGGCGCGCCGCGCGAGGTCGACCACAGCGCCGCCGCGAAGAACGGCGCCGCCATCAGCATCCGCAGCGCCAGCAGCGTCTCGGCGTCGACCCCGTGCCGATAGGCCAGCTTGACGACGATCGCCTTGCCGGAGAACAGCACGCTGCCCGCCATGGCCAGCGCGAGTCCGGCGAGGACGGTCTGGCGCGCAGGGGGATTCACGGAGCGATTCTAGGCGGCGGGCCGCGCACGCCATCGGCTACAGTCCGCCTGCCTTTCCCGCACCGCACTTGCAAAACGATGACGGAATACACGCCGACCACCGCCCAGGCCTGGTGGCTGCTCGTCGCCGCCGGGCTGCTGGAAGTCGCCTGGGCCGTGGGCCTGAAGTACACCGGCGGCTTCTCGCGGCCGCTGCCGACGGCGCTGGTGATCGCCGGCGCGCTGACCTCCTTTGCCCTGCTGGCAGTGGCGATGAAGACGCTGCCGGTGGGCACGGCGTACGCGGTGTGGGTCGGCATCGGCGCCGCCGGGGCGGCGTTGCTGGGCATCGTGCTCTTTGGCGAGGCCGCGACGGCGGCGCGGCTGGGCTGCGTGCTGCTGATCGTCGCCGGCGTGGTGGGATTGAAGCTGGTCGAAAGCTGACCGGTGCGGCACGCACGGGTGGATCAACCGCAAGCCTTGGCCAGGGTCGCCGCCTCGACGCGCGGCGATAAAGGTGGGAGGGCAACCCCGAGGCCACGGCCGGCGGGCGCAGCGTGGCTCCTCGCGGTAGCGCTGCTGCTGGCGCTGCCTCTGGCCGCTGCAGGCCAGGCGCCGCCGCTGCGCCTGGCGCCTTGCCGCTTGAAGGGCGTCGAGCGCGAGGTGCGCTGCGGCCGCATCGAGGTGCCCGAGAACCCGGACGCACCGGGCGGGCGACGCATCTCCGTTCAGTTCGCGGTGCAGCCGGCCATCGCCCGCGACAAGCGTCCCGACCCGGTGTTCGTCTTCGCCGGCGGACCCGGGCAAAGCGCGCGCGGCGTCGCCGGCATGCTGCAACCGCTGCTGGCGCCGCTGAACGCGCGCCGCGACCTCATCTACATCGACCAGCGCGGCACCGGCCTTTCCAATCCCCTCGCCTGCCGGCCGGAAAACCGTCCAGCGCCGCTGGCCGAGGCGCTCGATCCCGAGCGCCAGGTCGCGCACGCGGTGGCCTGCATCGCACGCCAGCGGCAGGACAACGATCTGGCCCAGTACGCGACCTGGATCGCCGTGCGCGATGCCGATGCGGTCCGCGCGGCGCTGGGCTACGGCGCGGTCAACCTGTGGGGCGCCTCGTACGGCACGCGGGCGGCGCTGGAGTACCTGCGCCAGTTCCCCGATCGTGTCCGCAGCGCGGTGCTCGACGGCATGGCGCCCGCGACGATGCTGTTGCCGGCCAGCTTCGCCGTCGATGGCGAGGCGGCGCTGGCCAAGCTCGTCGCCGGCTGCGAGGCCGATGCCGCCTGCCGAATCCGCCACCCGGAGCTCAAGGCTGCGATCGAGCGGCTGCTCGCCGGCATCGGCGATGGCACCGACGTCACGGTGCCGCACCCGCTGTCCGGGGCGCGCGAGCGGCTGCGGCTCGACCGCGGCGGGTTGGCCAACCTGTTGCGCGCGCCGCTTTATGCGCCGACGCTGGCCGCCGTCCTGCCCTACGCGCTGGCGCAGGCCGCCCAGGGCGACTACGCGCCGCTGGTGGCGCTGGCCACCGCCGTCGGCGGTAGCGCGCAGGAGAACTTCGCCGAGGGCATGCACTTCGCGGTCATCTGCGCCGAGGACATGCCCCGCGTGGACGACGCCGCTGCCGCCGCCGCGGCCGGCACCCGCTTCGGCACCGGCGTGCTGGAGATGTACCGGCGCGTTTGCCGTGAGGTCCCGGTGCGGCCGGCACCCGAGGGCTTCTACGCGGTGCCGGCGGCCAAGGCGCCGGTGCTGCTGCTCTCCGGCGGCCTCGATCCGGCCACCCCGCCTCGCCATGCCGAGGCCATCGCCAAGGCGCTGCCGAACGCGCGCCACCTCGTGGCCCCGAACCTCGGCCACGGCGTGTCGATGCAGGGCTGCGCGCCGGAGCTGGTGCAGCGATTCATTCGCCAGGCGAGCTTCAACGGCATCGACGCCGCCTGCCTGGAAAGGCTGCCCGCACCGCGCTTTTTCGCGCCGCCGCGGGCAGACGGCCGATGATCGAGGTCGAGCATCTGGCCAAGTCGTTCGCCTCCGGCAGCGGCCGCAAGCGCGTGCGCGTGCCGGCGGTGGTCGACGTGAGCTTCCGCGCCCGCGATGGCGCCATCACCGCCCTGCTCGGCCCCAATGGCGCCGGCAAGACGACCACGCTGCGCATCCTCGCCACGCTGATGCCGCCGGAGGCGGGCGCCGCGCGCGTCGGCGGCATCGACGTCACCCGCGAGCCGCAGGCCGCGCGCGCCACCACCGGGGTGCTGTCCGACGCGCGCGGCCTGTACACGCGGCTGACCGCGCGCGAGAACATCGTCTACTACGCGCGGCTGCGCCAGGTACCGGAAGCGGCTGCCGAGCGGCGCATCGCCGAGCTGGCCGACGTGCTCGACATGGGCGCCCTGCTCGACCGCCGGGTCGAGGGCTTTTCCACCGGCGAGCGGATGAAGGTGGCGCTGGCCCGCGCGTTGATCCACGACCCGCAGCACCTGATCCTCGACGAGCCGACCAACGGGCTCGACGTGATGTCCACCCGGGCGCTGCGGCGGCTGCTGCTGCGGCTGCGCGACGCCGGCAAGTGCCTGCTCTTTTCCACCCACATCATGCAGGAGGTGGAGGCGTTGTGCGACGAGATCGTGATCGTCGCTCACGGCCGCTCGGTTGCGCACGGCACGTCGGCGCAGCTGCGCGCGCTCGCCGGCTGCGCGACGCTGGAAGACGCCTTCGTCCGCCTGGCGCTGGCGCCGCAGGAGGCCCGTGCATGAATGCGCCTGGCGGTCCCCAGCACGGCGTCTCCGCCGCCGCGCGCAGCGGCGCGGCGGCGGCCGCCTGGGCCGTCTTCGCCAAGGAGCTGATCGATGCGCTGCGCGACCGGCGTGCGCTCGCGATCGCGCTGGCGATGTCGCTGCTCGCCGGGCCGGTGGTCTTCACGCTGGTGTCGAACCTGGTCTCGGGGATCGAGGAGCGGGTGCAGCGGCGCGAGATCGTCGTCGTGGCGCAGGAGCGGGCACCGACGCTCGTCAACTTCCTGCACCGCGCTGGCGCCACGGTGGTCGATGCGCCGGCCGACTGGGAGGAGCAGGTGCGAAGCGGCCGGCTGCAGAACGCGGTGGTGGTGCCGCCGGAGGACTTCGAGGAGCGGCTGGCGCGCGGCAACACGGTGCCGGTCGAAGTCGCCTACGATGAAAGCCACGACCGCGCGCAGCCGCTGGTGGCCGCCACCGTGCGCACGCTGCAGGCGTTCAACCGCGAGCTGGGCACGCAGCGACTGCTGGCGCGCGGCGTCAGCCCGCAGGTCCTGGCCGCGGTGGCGGTGGAGGAGCGCAACCTCGCGGCGGCGCAGGCGCGGGGGGCGCGGCTGCTGTTCATCGTGCCGTGGGCGGCGCTGATCGTCGCCATCGTCGGCGCGCTGGCGGTGGCAATCGATGTCACCGCCGGCGAGCGCGAGCGCGGCTCGCTGGAGCCGCTGCTGATGAACCCGGTGCCCGCCGCCGCGCTCGTGCTCGGCAAATGGGCGGTGGTCATGCTCTATTCGGTGGTCATCGTGCTGCTGACGATGATGGGCTTCCTGGTGTCGATCCGCTTCATCAGCAGCGAGACCCTGGCGGCGCTGATGCAACTGGGCAGCCGCGAACTGTGGCTGTTCTGCGCCGTGCTGCTGCCGTTCGCGGCGCTGATGGCGGCGGTGAACATGCTCGCCGCCACGTTCGGCCGCACCCACAAGGAGGCGCAGACCTATGTCAGCTACATCGCCATGGCGGCGCAGTTCTCGGCGGTGGTGCCGATTTTCCTGACCGTGCGCGACGCCGCCTGGCAACTGTGGGTGCCCTCGGTGGCGCAGCTTTCGGTGCTGATGAAGGCGCTGCGCGGCGAGCCGCTGGCGGCCGTCGACCTGTGGCTGCCGGCGGCGGTGTGCGCGGCCGGCACCGCGGCCTGCCTCGCCGCCCAGGCGAAGCTGCTCACCCGCGAGGCGATCATCTTTTCGCGCGGCTGAATGCGGGCACCGGCTGCGGATCGTCCAGATGGATCGTCATCCGAACGGCGGTCCGTATCGATGCTATTTTTTGCCCATGACCACGGCCTCCACGGTCACGTTCGACATCGATCCCACCGTGCTGCTGGCGCAGCCGCCGCAGACGATCGGCCGCTTCCGGGTCATCACGGAGCTGGGTCGCGGCGCCAACGGCGTCGTCTACGCCGCGCACGATCCGGTGCTCGGCCGCGACGTGGCCATCAAGGCGATCCCGCTGACGGTCGACGACAAGGTGCGCGCGCGCGCCGAGGCCAACTTCATCAAGGAGGCGCGGGCGGTCGCGGGGCTGAGCCACCCGCACATCGTCACCGTCTTCGACGCCGGCCGCACCGATACGCTGGCCTACATCGCCATGGAGCGGCTGCACGGCCGCGACCTGCACGAGTTCCTTCACTCCGGCGTGCGGCCGAGCCTGCGCCAGGCGGCGGCGCTGATGGCACGTATCGCCGACGCCGTGCACTACGCCCACAAGCGCGGGCTGATCCACCGCGACATCAAGCCGAGCAACATCTTCCTCACCCGCGACATGCGGCCAAAGGTGCTCGACTTCGGCGTGGCGATGCCGCGCAGTCAGGCGGACCCGCTGGGCCGCTCGCGGCTGGTCGGCACCCCCAATTACATGTCGCCGGAGCAGGCGCAGGGCCTGCCGCTGGACGCGCGCAGCGACGTTTTCTCGCTCGGCGCGATCCTGTACGAGATGGTCACCGGCCAGCGGGCTTTCGACGCGCCGACCACCGAGGAAGTGCTGCAGCGCCTGATCGACCGCGAGCCGACCCCGGCGGCGCAGTTGCGGCCGGACGCGCCGGCCGAGTTGCTGCGCATCATCGACAAGGCGATGGCCAAGGACGTCGAGGCCCGCTACCAGACCGCCGGCGAGCTGCGCAACGACCTCGCGGCCTTCGCTGGGGCGGCCGAGATGGAAGGGGGCGCGCGGCGGCCGCCCGAGCCACCGCGCGGTTCGCGCCGGCGGCGTGCGGCATGGGCGGCGGCGCTGTCGCTCGTTGCCGTCGCGACCGCGATGGTGCTTTGGCAGGGTGGGCGCGACGGCGGCTCTTCCGCCCCGCCGGCGCCGGAAGCCGCGGCGGCCGCTCCGCCCACGGCGCCGGCGAACGCCGAGGCCCCGCCGGCCGAGCCGAGCGCAGTCACCGCCGCCGCGGCGCCCGCTGTCGCCCCGGCCGCACCGCCGAGCCGGGCCGAACGCGCGCCGCCGCGCGAGGGCCACGTGACGCTGGCGATCGCGCCGTGGGGTGAAGTCGTCGTCAATGGCGAAGTCAGGGGCGTCTCGCCCCCACTGACCGAACTGCACCTGCCCCCCGGCAAGCACATGGTCGAAGTGCGCAACGCCGACTTTCCGCCGCTGAAGACGAGCATCGAGGTCGAAGCCGGCAAGACGCGGACGCTGCGGCACCGCTTCTGAGCGGCGTCGCCCGGGCGCTGGCGCGGTAAGTCCGGCGCCGTCGTGTCCCCTGTCGCAGCCGCTGTCGCCGGCTTGGATGCCGGTTTGCCCGGTTGAGACGCCTCGGGCCGCACCGGGCTCCTGATCGTCGGGCAGAAGTCGGCCGGGCAGCGGAGTTGAGCCTGTCGAGCCGACTTGCGCCGCACTGGACCTGCCCGAGCACGGGCCGCCGCCGGCTCCTGTGCCTTTTGCCAAGCGGTTGACCGCCGCAACAGGCCGGCATGGTGGCATTCTTGCGGCCTGTGACCCTCCCCTTGCCAGGATCGCCTCGCCGCGCGCCCGGGGCCGCCCGCCGCCCATGGCTCTCTTGGCTCGGCCTGTGGCCCAGCGTCGTGATCATGCTGTCGGCCTGCCAGGCCATGGCGCCGGTGCCGGAACCGGCCCCGCCCGCGGTACCGCCGACCGTCAGCATCACCGCGCTTTACCTGCAACCGGCCGAGCGTTCGCTGATCGAGGGCATTCGCCTGTACGAGGAAGCGGCGTTTGCGCGCGCCGAGACCTCGCTGCGTCGCGCGCTCAACGAAGGGCTTGCCGACCCGCGCGACCGTGCCGCGGCGCAGAAGTACCTTGCCTTCATCACCTGCGCCTTCGCGCGGCTGGCGGAGTGCGAGACCCACTTCCGGCAGGCCTTCGCGGCCGACCCGCAGTTCCGCCTCGATGCCAAGGAGATCGGCCACCCGATCTGGGGGCCGGTGTACCGGCGCGTGGCCGCCGAGGCGGCGCAGTGACGCCGCCCGCGGCGCCGCCGCGGGGGGACTAGAAACCGATGCGCGCCTTTCTTGCCACCCGCTCCGCGGTGACGTCCTCCGGCAGCACCTCGTTGCGGTGCGCCAGCTTGGCGTTGCCAAAGGCGGCCAGCAGCACGCGCCGCATCTCGCGCGGCTTCAGCTGCGCCAGCTTCTCGACGGTGGCCCGCGCCGGCTCCTCGGGGAACTGCTGCCCCCAGCTGTGCTCGTCGCGCAGCTCACGATAGATGCCGCGGGCGATCCGCCGCGACGCCTCCGCGTCCGGCGGGTCGATCTCGTAGACGTTGACGCGGTTCAGGATCGGCTCCGGGATCGCCCGCGCCTCGTTGGCGGTGGCGATCCAGACCACGTCGGAGGCGTCGATCGGCACCTCGGCGAACTCGTCGACGAACTCGCATGCCGTGTCGTGCTCCAGCAGCGTGTACAGGCTGCCCAGCGGGTCGTACTGCGCGTCGCCGCCGGCCTTGTCGATCTCGTCGACGACGATCACCGGGTTGGCGTAGTCGCCGTGGACCAGCGCCTCGAACACCTTGCCGGGCTTGGCGTTCTTCCACTGCGCCGAGGCACCGGAGAGGATCCAGCCCGCGGTCAGCGAACTCATGCCGATGAACGAGTAGCCGGTGCCGAGCAGCTTGGCCAACCGGCGCGCGAAGTGGGTCTTGCCGATGCCGGGATCGCCGAGCAGCAGCATCGGCTCGAGGTCCAGCGGGTCGTCGCTCGAAAGGCAAAGCGCCAGCTGGCGGCGGATGTCCTCCAGCGGCGCCTCGAAGTTGGGCAGTTCCTCGATCAGCGCGTCGATGTCGGGCAGCGCGCTCGGCTTGATCGAGAAGCGCTGTCCGCCGGCCTTGATCATCTTGACGTACGTGGCCTTCAGGGCGTCGCTGGCGCCGGCGCCGAGCTCCTGCAGGCCGTTCAAGGCTTCCTCGACGCGAGGCACGTGATAGACGTTCTTGAAGCCGGCGATCGAGATCGCCGGCCGCGCCGTGGGCAGGTTCGCCGCTGTCGACATGACCACCTCCGTGACCGCTGGCGCGCCAAGCCCCTAACTGGGGCGGGCGCATCACGATGATGACAAGCAAATCGCTTGCCAGAATCGTCCATAAAGAGGCAGAAAAATGCAACTCGGCCGCCGCCTGGCCGGCCGCACCGGCAGCCCCTGCGGACTGCCCACCGCCGGCACCGGGGCCGCCCATGGCTTTGCAGCCGCGCGGTGCCTGCCGGCGCCCTGCGCCGGTGCGTGCCGCACCGGCATCGAATGCACCTTCGGCGAGTTTGGTCCCCCGCCAGCGAGGCATCGACCGACCAGCCGCGAAAGGCAAGGCTGCGGCGGCGACCAACACAGGGGTGCGCCGCCTGCGCAACGCCTGCAGCGCTCATGCGCGTGCGCGCCGCTGCCGCCTCGAAGGCGCGAATCGGCAGGTCAGGCGGCGCCAGCGCGGCATCGTCCTGCAGCGACGGGCGAGGCCGCAGCTTCAAGGGCGGGCAGTGCGCTTAGCGCG
>CALGWX010000113.1 GCA_937936215.1 uncultured Burkholderiaceae bacterium
GCAGCTCGTCGCGGGTCAGGCGCGTCAGCGCGCCGCGGGTCACGGCGATCACCGCGTCGTGCAGCGAGTGGCCGGCGGCGAAGGCGTTGATCGACGCCTCCTCGTCCATCACGTACACCCGCGGCACCGGCGTGCCGGAAGCCAGCGCCATCTCCTCGACCACGTTCAGCAGCCGTCGCTCCAGCAGGTCGCGCGTGGCCGGGTCGACGCGGCGGGCGCCGATCATGCTCGCCACAGCCTCCCCGCCGGAGGCCAGCCGCGCCGTCTCCCACCAGGTGCCGGCGCCGATCATCAGCAGCGTCACCGCCGTGTTCGTGAGGTAGAAGCCGCGCGGCAGCGGCGTCGGCCCGAAGACGCCGGCGTAGACGAAGGTGGCCACCAGGTTGACGGCGACGACGATCGCCACCACCGCCAGCGCGAACAGCACGACCAGCCGCTGGCTGGTGCGGCGGGCGACTTCCTGGTGCTCGAAGAAGTTCATCGCCGGGGCGCCATGCCGCCGCGCGGGCCGCGCCGTGGCGGACGGTCAGAACTGCACGCGGACCGGCTTCTTCTCCTCGGCGCTCTCGGTCGAGGCGAGCAGCTCGGCGGCCTTGAACGAGAAGATGCCGGCGATGACGTTGCTCGGGAACTGCTCGACGGCGGTGTTGTAGGTCATCACCGCGTCGTTGAACGCCTGGCGGGCGAAGGCGATCTTGTTCTCGGTGCTGGTCAGCTCCTCCGACAGCTGCATCATGGTCTGGTTGGCCTTCAGGTCGGGGTAGGCCTCGGCGAGCGCGAACAGCTTGCCCAGCGCGCCGCTGAGCATCCCCTCGGCGGCGGCCAGCTGCTTCATCGCCTGCGGGTCGGCCGGGTTCGCGGCCGCGGCGGTGTTGGCCGCCACCGCGCTGGCGCGGGCGCGGATCACCGCCTCCAGCGTCTCGCGCTCGTGCTTCATGTACGCCTTGGCGGTCTCGACCAGGTTGGGGATCAGGTCGTAGCGGCGCTTCAGCTGCACGTCGATCTGCGCAAACGCGTTCTTGAACATGTTGCGCAGGCTGACCAGCCGGTTGTAGGCGCCGATGACCCAGAACACGACCACCGCCACCAGGCCCAGGAAGATGATCCAGCCCATCGTCGTTCTCCTTCTTCAGGCGGCGTCGCCGTCGGCGCCGAACCGGGGCGGAATATACGTGCCGTGGCCGACGCCGCGATGAACGCCCGGCGCGCCGGTGCCGCCGGTTACTTCGGCGCCGGCGCGCCGCGCGGCACCATGTCGCGCGCCGCCGCCTCCCGCTCGGTGAGGACCTCGAAATGCTTGACCACCTTCTGCACGCCGTCGACGCGGGCCGCGACGCGCGCGGCGGCCTCGCCTTCCCGCTCGGTGACGAGACCCATCAGGTACACCACCGACCGCGAGACGACGACCTTGATCGTCGCGCTCGGCACGCCCTCGGTCTGCACCAGGGCGGCCAGGACCTTGGCCGTCAGCGCCCGGTCGAAGTTGCGGTTGGCGAAGGTCGAGACGCTGCCGACGTACAGCTCGTTGAGCACCGCGGCGACGTTGGGCGAGCGCTCGGCGAGCGCCTGCGCCTCGGCGCGGGCCTGCTCGTTGGGCACCTCGCCGGTCAGCAGCACGCGGCGGTTGTAGCTGGTGGCGCTGACGCGGGCCTGGCTGCTGGCCGGGAACTTGTCGTTGAACGCGGTCAACAGCCGCAGCTCGATCGCCTGGTCCTCGACCTGGATGCCGACCGTGCGGCGGTCGCTGATCGACATCGCCGTGCCCGCGACGGCACCGGTGAACAGCAGCGGCGCACAGCCGGTGGCCGCGAGCGCGCCCGCGCCGGCCAGGGCCGCCAGCGCCGCTCGACGCGAAGAGTTCTTGCTCATCGGATCTCCCATGGACTGATCAGTCGGCGGAAAACGCGGCGCGGATCCAGTCGCGGACGCCGTCGCCGTCGGCGGTGATGACGTCGAAGCGGCACGGCGGCGGCCTCGCCCCGAAGCGCTCGGCGAGATACTGCCGCGCCGCGCGCAGCAACCGGCGCTGCTTGAAGAGGTCCACGCTGCCGGCAGCGCCGCCGTAGCCGCCGCCGCGGCGCATCCGCACCTCGACGAAGACCAGCGTGCCGCCGTCGTCGGCGACGATGTCGAGCTCGCCTTCGCGGTAGCGCACGTTGCGGGCGAGGATACGGCAGCCGGCGGCCTGCATCGCCGCGCAGGCTGCCGTCTCGGCGGCCTCGCCGGCGCGCTGCTTTGGCGTGCGCACGCCGGTGGCCCGGCTGCCGCGTCGTTGCGGGAGGCTCACCGCAGCACGTCCCGTCGCTGCGGCTTGCCGTCGACGAACACCGCCAGCGACGGCCAGCGCTCGATGCGGCCGCCCAAGGCAGGGTCGAGGCGCAGCCGCCCGGTCACGCCGTCCAGGTCGAAGCGCTGGCTGCCGCCGAGCCAGGCCACGGCGATGCGATACGCGTCGATGCCGAGCGCATACAGGCGCTCCAGTTCGGCCGAGAACGGGATCGCCGGGCGCGGGTAGGCCATCACCGCCGGATGGTCGGGCTCCAGCAGCCACGGCATGTCAACGAAGGCGATGCCGTCCAGGTCCCGCAGCAGCCCGATCGACGAGTGCTCCAGCAGGTGCACGCGCGAAGTGGCCACCGCCGGCACGTCGGGCGGCAGGCGACCGCGCACGGCCGAGGCTTCGCCGGCGTCGAGCGCGAGCAGGATCGCCTGCCAGGGGCGCGCCGCCAACCGCTTGCCCAGGTCGTTCAGCCGCTCCTGCCGCAGCGACAGCTCCAACGCCTCGGCCGGGCGCCCCAGCTCCTGCGCCGCGGCGATGAAGGCGGCAGCGGCGCGACGCTCCAGCGGCCCGCGGCCGATGATCACCGCAAAGGGCAGCCGCTCGCTGGTCACGCCGGGCGCCAGCGGCCCGCGCAGCAGCGATGCGACGATCGCCCGCGCCTCGTCCTCGATGCGCAGGCCGATGGCCAGCATCTGCGGCGGCAGCGGCGCCGCTCCCGAAGGCTGGCTCAACGCCAGCACCGGCAGGCGCGGCCCGCTGCCGCGGGCGAGCGCATCGACGGCGTCGCGCGACAGCGGCCCGACCACCAGGCGGGCGCCGCGCGCGGCCGCCGTGTCGAGCGCGGCGACGACGGCGGCCGCAGTCTCGTCGGACTCGCGCGATTCGATCGCCATCGGCGCGCCGGCAGCGGCATGGGCCGCGAAGAAGCCGGCCCGCACCGCCTCGGCGGCGCGTGCGAACGGCGTCGCCTGCCCCGGCAGCAGCAGCACGATCGACGGCAGGACCTCGGCCGGTGCGCTGGCCGCCGTCTGGGCAGCGGCCGACGAGGGCCCCGCCAGCGCCACCACCGCAAAAAGACCGTGAAGTACTCGTCGCCAGCCGCGTAGCAGGCCGCTCGCCAGCGCCTCCCGCGGCCAGGCCGTGGCGCGCCCCGCAGGCGCGAGATCGGCACGCGCAGTAGATTCCGGCTGCACTGGGCTGGCCCCGCGACGGATGAACCGCCACCTCCTCGACCACGACCCGCTGCTGGCAGCCAGCGGCGCCGCGCAGCAGGACTTGCCGGCCGCAGCGCTGTACGTGGTGGCCACGCCGATCGGCAACGCGGCCGACATCACGCTGCGCGCGCTGTGGGTGCTGTCGCGGGTCGATGCCATCGCGGCCGAGGATACCCGCACGACCGCCGCGCTGATTCGCCGCTACGGCATCGACACGCCGCTGCTCGCCGCCCACGAGCACAACGAGCAGGCCGCCGCGGCGGCCATCGTCGAGCGCCTGCGGGCCGGCGCCCGCATCGCGCTGGTGAGCGATGCCGGCACGCCAGCCGTCTCCGATCCCGGCGCGCGGCTCGCGCGCGCCGTCATGGCCGCGGGCCTGCGCGTGGTGCCCGTGCCGGGGGCGAGCGCGCTGACGGCGGCGGTGTCGGCGGCAGGCCTCAGCAGCGAGCGCCTCACCTTCGTCGGCTTCCTGCCAACCGGGCGGCTGCAGCGGCAGCGCCTGCTGCGCGAGTTGGCCACGCGCGGCGACGCCTTCGTACTGTTCGAGGCGCCGCATCGGATCTCCGAGACCGCCGCCGAACTGGCGGCCGTCCTCGAAGCCGACCGGCGCGTGGTCGTGGCGCGCGAGCTGACCAAGAAGTTCGAGAGCCTGCGCGCCTGCCGAGCTACCGAACTACCGGCGGCCGTCGGCGAGCAAGGCCGCGGCGAATACGTGCTGCTGGTCGATGGCGCCGAGGCCGCGCCGAGCGAGATCGACGCCGCCACTCGCCGCTGGCTCGCCGCACTGGCCGATGAGTTGCCCGCCTCGCGCGCGGCGGCGGTGGCCGCCAAGGCGAGCGGCCTGCCGCGCGCCTCGTTGTACGCGCTGCTGGCGGCCAAGCCGGACTCGCCCGCGGCATCGCCCGAATAGCGGCGCCTCGCGGCGCCCGCGTCTGACCCAATGGCGCCGCGGCGATGTCGCGGCAGAAACGTCGACGTCGGCGCCGCGCGGGAGACTCGCCTCGCCGACCGTAGCGGCGGGCCGGCCGCAGGCAGGGGCGACCGGACGCGGGGCTCGCGCGGCGCCTGGCTGCGGCGGCTTCGCCGACCCGGCAGCACCTTTGTCAGCCGGCGCCCGCCTGCGCGTCGTGGGCGTCCCACCACTCGCGCGCCTGCGGGTTGGTCCAGGGCAGCTCGACGACCAACCGGTCGAGCACCGCCGCCACCTCGGCGGCGCTGGTCGGGCGCTCGTGCGGCGACTTGGCCAGGCAGCGCGCGATCAGCTCCTCCAGCGCCGCCGGCACCGGATGCGGCGCCAGGCTGCCCACCCGCGGCGCCGGTGTGTTGACCACCCGGTAGGCCAGCGCCAGATCGGTCTCGCCCTCGAACGGCGGCTTGCCGGTCAGCGCGAAGAAGCCCACCGCGCCGAGCGCGTACAGGTCGGCACGCGGGTCGGCGTTGCCGGGCTGCTCGATGCGCTCCGGCGCCATGTAGGCCGGCGTGCCGAGGATCCGCAGCGCCCGGGTGAGATCGCGGGTGTCGGTGGCGCGGGTGTCCTTGATTAGGCCGAAGTCGAGCAGCTTGGGCACGTCGTACAGGCCGCCCTTGCGACACAGCATGATGTTCGCCGGCGTGACGTCGCGGTGCACCAAGCCACGCTCGTGCGCCTCGGACAGCGAGCCGGCAATCGCGCGCAGGGTGTGCACCACCCGCGCCGGCGGCATCGGCCCGGTGGCGGCAACGATCTGCTCCAGCGAGCGCCCCTGCAGCAGTTCCATCGCGTAGAACGGCAGCCCTTCGGGCGTGCGGCCGTAGTCGTAGATCTCGATGGTGTTGGGGTGCATCAGCTGGCTGGCCAGCCGCACCTCGCGGTCGAAGCGCGACAGCAGCTCGTCGTTCGACTGGTGCAGGTGGATGATCTTCACTGCGGTGGGCCGCTTCAGCAGCCGGTGCTGGGCGCGGTGCACGCGCGCCACGCCGCCGGAGCCGATCTCCTCGAACAGTTCGTAGTTGCCGACCTGCTGCGCGGCCTGCACTTCCTCGACCATCCGCTGCATCCGGAGTAGCGCGACGACAAAGCCGAAGGCCACCGCCCCGATGACGCCGCCGAGCGCAAGGAACGTGAGCTCGACCCGCCGCAGCGGCGCGAAGGCCTCCCGCTCGGCCACCTCGGCGGCGATGGCGAAGCCGTGTTCCGGCAGCCAGCGCCACACGCCGACGACGCGCTCGCCGTAATAGGTCAGGTAGGGCGTCATCACCTCGCCGCGCAGCTTCGGCGGCGTCGCCCGCGGCCCGGCCAGCGCCAGCGCAACGAGCCGGGTCGGCTGCGGCTCGCTCGCTGCCTCGGGATCCCGCAGGCGCTGCCGCAGCACGCTGCTTTCACCAGCGCGCAGTTCGCCGCGCTCGACCAGCGCGTCGACGAAGCGGCTTTCGGTGAGCAGCACCCCGCGCTCGTCGAAGGCAAAGCTCTCGCCCGAGGCGCCGACGGCCGCGGGGCTGAACAGCTGCGCGAAGCGCTCGCCGGCCGACTTGCCGATGTCGAGCACCGCGATCACGGTGCCGGCGCCGTCGCGCACCGGCGCCGCGATCCACACCTTCGGCGCATCGGCGGCAACGGCGATGCCGAGCCGCTCGCTTTGCCCGCGGGTGGCGAAAAAGCGCGTCTCGCCGCCGACCACGGCGCCGAAGGCCGCCCACTGCCCCGGCGCCACCGACGCCGCGCACAGCGCCGGCTCGCGCGCCGCGAGCACGCGCCCGTCAAGGCCGATCAGTTGGATCGCCGCCGCGGTTTCCTCCAGGCGCAGCTGCTCGATCGCCTGCACCAGGCGCGCGCCGGGCCCCTCGGCGCAGGCCGCCCGCAGCGGCGCCTCGCCACGCTGGGCCGCCGTCAACAGTTGCCCCGTCAGCTCGACCACGCGCGGATCGCGCGCCCAGCGCGAGACGTTCAGCTGCTTCTCGCCGATCCAGGTCTGCGCCGCGATGACCTCGCTGTCGACCAGCGAGTGCAGGTTGCGCGCCGCCAGGTCGACCAGCGCCGAGCGCACGCCGGAATAGACCCAGGCGCTGACGCTGGACAGCAGCGCCAGCGCGGCCGCGATGGCCGCCGGGTGGCGGCGCGCCAGTGCGCCTGCGCGATTGAGCCAGTCGCCGCCCATAGCGGCTGCGCCTCAGCGCCGAGTGCGTCGCGGCCGCGCGCGCCGCTGGCGCCGGACATCGCTCGCGGGATGGCTCGGCGCCGCAAAGCTGGCCGCGAAACGGCCCGGCTTGGGCAGGTGGCCGGCGGCCGGATCGCAACGGCGATCGAGCAGCTGCCGCGCGCGGCGCATCGAAGTGGGCACCTGGCCGCAGGCCTTGCCCAAGTAAAGTCCCGCAGCGCGCGCCGTGACCGTCACCGTGCTGCCGCCAAGGCCGTGCGCGCGGGGCGACGCGGGCTTCACCGTCGTTCAGGCCGGCACTTGCGCCACGATGGCGGCCACGGCGGCGCTGAGCTTCTTCGCGCAGTCGATGTGCAGGAACTCGTTCGGGCCGTGCGCGTTAGAGCGCGGGCCGAGCACGCCGGTGGTGAGGAACTGCGCGTGCGGGAACTTGGCGGCGAGCATGTTCATGAACGGGATCGTGCCGCCCTCGCCCATCCACGCCGCCGGCTTGCCGAAGGCCATCTTCGAGGCTTCGTCGGCCGCGCGCGCCAGCCAAGGAGCGGTTTCGGGCGCGTTCCAGCCGGTCGCCCCCCAGTCGGCGTCGAAGGTGACGCGGGCGCCATAGGGCGGGTCCGATTCCAGCAACTGCTTCAGCCGCTTCGTCGCCGCCTCGCCGTCGACGGTCGGCGGCAGGCGCAGGCTGAGCTTGAAGGTGGTCTTCGGCCGCAACACGTTGCCGGCCGAGTCGATCGACGGAAAGCCCGCCGCGCCGGTGACCGAAAGCGCCGGCCGCCAAGTGCGGGCGAGAATGCCCTCGACCGGATCGGTGGTGGTCGGCATCGCGTGCGCGGGGCTGCCCTCGCCGTGCGAGCAGCCGATCCAGGGAAACTGCTTCCACACCTGCTCGCCGAGGATCTCGCCCGCGGCTCGCGCCTGCGCCAGCCGCTCGGCCGGGATCTCGGCGTGGAAGATCGGGTCGAGCACGCGGCCGGTGGCCGGATCGTCGATGCGGTTGAGCAGCTGCCGCGCGATGCGCATCGAACTGGGCACCAGGCCGCTGGCATTGCCGGAGTGCACGCCCTCGGACAGCACCTCGACGGTCAGCGTGCCGCCGACCAGGCCGCGCAGCGACGTGGTGACCCACAGTTGCTCGTAGTTGCCGCAGCCGGAGTCCAGCCCCGCCACCAGCGCCACGTCGCCGAAGCGCGGCGCCAGCAGATCGAGGTAGGCGGGCAGATCGGGGCTGCCGGATTCCTCGCAGGTCTCGATCAGGCCGACGCAACGCGGCCGGGCCACGCCCTGCGCATCGAGTGCGGCGACGATCGAAAGCGCCGCGTAGATCGCATAGCCGTCGTCGGCGGCGCCGCGGCCGTAGAGCTTGCCGTCCGCGACCACCGGTGTCCACGGGCCGAAGCCCTCGCGCCAGCCCTCCATCTCCGGCTGCTTGTCGAGGTGGCCATAGAAGAGCACCGAGCGCGCGTTGCCCAGGCCACAGGTCGCCGGCACGTCGAAGAAGATGCACGGCGTGCGGCCGTGGAGGGTGACGATCTCCAGCCGCATGCCGGCGATGCGCTGCGCCGCCGCCCAGGCGTGCGCCGACTGCACTACCTGCTGCAGGTGGCCGTGCGCCGCCCAGCTGGCGTCGAACGCCGGCGACTTGGCCGGCACTTTCACGTAGTCGGCGAGTAGCGGCACGAGTTCCTCGTCCCAGCGGCGGTCGAGGATGCGGCGGACTTCGGCGAGGTTCATGGCGAGCGCTCCGGCGAGAAGGGATGCCGCAGGCTAGCGCACGACGATGGTCGTGTCGCGGCCGAACAGCAGCGCCAGCTGCGCCGCGAGTTCCTCGGCGGTTTCCCGGTCAGGCAGCCAGCCGAGCAGCACGCGGTGCCATTCGCCGTCGCGCTCGACGCGCAGCGCGCGCAGTCCGGCCGGCAGCGCCGCCGGCGCCGCGGCGAGCAGCCGCGCCGACTCGTCCTGCGCGGCGCGGGCGCTTTCCTCCTGCCGGAAGGCACCCAGCTGGACAGCCCAGAGCCGCCCGGTCGACTGTGGCGGTGCGACCACCGACGCGCCGGCCGTTTCCAAAGGCGCTGAACCAACCAGCACGCCGGCCGCTGCGGGCGCGGCCGCGGAAGCAGGTCCAGCTGCTGCGACGGGCGCCGCCGGCCGCCCGCCCTGCGCCAGCGCCGGCAGCTCCGGCGCGGTACCGGCGGCGATCTCCGCCTGCGTGATCCGTCGCACCTCGACCTGGGCCGTGCCGTCGGCGACCACGCCCAGCCGCATCGCCGCCGCAAACGACAGGTCGATCACCCGCCCGTCGATGAACGGGCCGCGATCGTTGACGCGCACGATGACCGCGGCGCGGTTGCGAAGGTTGGTCACCTGCGCGTAGCTCGGCAGCGGCATCGTCGGGTGCGCCGCCGTCATCGCGAACATGTCGTAGATCTCGCCGGTGGCGGTGCGGTTGCCGTGGTACTTGCGGCCGTACCACGACGCCCGCCCGCGCTCGACCCAAGGCCGGTCGTCGGTGATCGGCGTGTAGCTGCGCCCCAGCGCGACGTAGGGCCGCAGGGCGCCGGAGTGAAACGGCTCCAGGCGCGGCACCGCATCCGGGGTGGAAAGGATGTCGGCTGGCACCTGCGCCGGCGGGCCGTCGTCGAGGTAGTAGCCGCCGCCGCGCAGCGGCGGCGCCCGCTCCGGTGCCGGCGCCTTGGGGGCGGTGCCGCAGCCGGCGATCAGCGACGCGGCGATCCACGCGCCCCAGAGCCCGGCTCGCGACGGCGGTGCCATCGCCGGCCTCAACTCTGGACCAGCTTGCGGTGGCGGTGGATGCTCATCAGCATGCCGCAGGCCAGGCCCAGCGTGACGAGCGCGGTGCCACCGTAGCTAATGAACGGCAACGGCACGCCCACCACCGGCAGGATGCCGCTGACCATGCCGATGTTGACGAAGGCGTAAGTGAAGATGATCAGCGCGATGCTGCCAGCCAGCAGGCGCGAGAAGGTGGTCGCGGCGTTGATCGCGATCAGCAGCGCCCGCACCACCAGCGCGAGGAACAGCGCGATCAGCACCAGGTTGCCGACCAGCCCGAATTCCTCCGAGAACACGGCGAAGATGAAGTCCGACGTGCGCTCCGGGATGAACTCCAGGTGCGTCTGCGTCCCCTGCATCCAGCCCTTGCCGAAGGCGCCACCAGAGCCGATGGCGATCGTCGCCTGCAGGGTGTGGAAGCCCTTGCCGAGCGGGTCGGTGGTCGGGTCGAGCAGCGTCAGCACGCGGGTGCGCTGGTAGTCGTGCATCAGCGTCCAGGCCACCGGCAGCATGGCCAACCCGCCCACCGCCAGCGCCGCCAGCCACTTCCACGGCAGGCCAGCCAGGAAGATGACGTAGAAGCCCGCCGCCAGCACCAGCAGCGCGGTGCCGAGATCCGGCTGCTTGACGATCAGCGCCGCCGGCGCCGCGACCAGCGCCGCGGCGACGACAAAATCGACCGTCCTGCGCCCGCCCTCGCGCTTGTGGAAGTACCAGGCCAGCATCAGCGGCACCGCCAAGCGCATCATCTCCGACGGCTGAATGCGGGTGACGCCGATGTCCAGCCAGCGGGTCGCGCCCTTGACGGTGACCCCGGCCACCGCCACCCCGATCAGCAGCAGGAGGCCGAGCAGGTAGACGGGCAGCGCGATCCGCTGCAGCATGGTCGGCGGCACGTTGGCGGCGACGAACATCACCGCAGCCGCGATCGCAAAGTTGCGCAACTGGTCGGTGAAGCGCCACGGGAAGTCGTTGGCGGCCGAATACAGCGTCACCAGCCCGACCATCGCCAACGCGCCCACGATCGCCAGCAGCGCCGGGTCGAGCGCCAAGAAGCGGTCGCGCAGCCACAGCGCCAGCGGCGTGCGCAACAGCGGCGGCTTCAGCGCGAGATCAGTCACGGAGCACCTGTTCGGCCTCGGCCAGAGCGGCGCGCGCGGCGGCCAACGGCGCGGCATCCCGCGTCGTCGCCGGCCGCGGCACGGTCGCGATGCCCCGCAGCCCCGAGTTACCGGGCGCCTCGCTCGCACCCTGCGCGGCGGCCAGCTGGGTCGGATCCCGCTGCCGCGCCACCTCCGCCGGCAGGCGATCGCTTTTGAGCGGACCCATGCCGGGCGGCAGCTTGCCGAGCAGGTAGTAATCGAGGGCCGTGCGAACGATCGGCGCTGCGGCGCGGGCGCCAAAGCCGCCGTTTTCCACCAGCGCGGCGATCGCGATCACCGGCTTTTCGCCCGGTCCGGCAGGGGCGAAGGCGATGTACAGCGAATGGTCGCGGTGGCGCTCGTCGATCCTGCTGGCGTCGTACTTCTCGTTGGCCTTGATGCCGATGACCTGCGCCGTGCCGGTCTTGCCGGCGACCTTGTAGGGAACGCCGGCGAACGCGCCGCGGCCGGTGCCGCTGATGTTCACGTCGACCATCGCCTCGCGCACGATGCGCAGGTGCTCGGGTGTCAGCGGGATCCGGTAGCTCTCCTTGGGCACCGTGAGCCGCCGCTCGCCGGTGACGGCGTTCTCGACGCTCTTGACGATGTGCGGCTTCATCACCACGCCGTCGTTGGCCAGCGTCGCCGTGGCATGCGCCAGCTGCAGCAGCGTAAAGCTGTTGTAGCCCTGGCCGATGCCGATCGAGATCGTCTCGCCGCCGTACCACTTCTGCTTGAAGCGGCGCATCTTCCACTCGGTCGATGGCAGGATGCCGGTCATCTCGCCGTCGACGTCGATGCCGGTGATCTGGCCGAAGCCGAACGGCTTCATGAAGTCGTGGATCGCGTCCACGCCGAGGTCGTCGGCGAGCTGGTAGTAGTACACGTCACTCGACTTGACGATCGAGCGGTGCAGGTCCACCGGCCCCAGCGGCACCGTGTTCGAGTCGCGGAAGCGCCGGCCGCCGTACATGAAGAAGCCCTGATCGTTGATTACCTGCTCCGGGCGGCGCTTGCCGAGCTCGAGCGCCGCGAGCGCCAGGAAGGGCTTGTAGGTCGAGCCGATCGGGTAAGTGCCGCGCAGGGCCCGGTTCAGCAGCGGCTTGTCCGGGTCGGAGCTCAGCTCCTCCCACACCTTGGGGTCGATGCCGTCGACGAACAGGTTGGGATCGACCGTCGGCACCGACACGAAGGCGAGCACGTCGCCGGTGGCCGGCTCGATGGCGATCAGCGCCCCGCGCCGGCCCTCGAAGGCGCGCTCGATCACCTCCTGCAGGCGGATGTCGATCGACAGGTTCAGCGTGTTGCCCGCCACCGGCGGCCTCAGGGTCAGCGTGCGCACGGCGCGGCCGCCGGCGGTGATCTCGACCTCCTGCATGCCGGTGGTGCCGTGCAGCTCACGCTGGTAGCTGGCCTCGATGCCGGTCTTGCCGATGTAGTCGGCGCCGGCGTAGTTGGCGGCGTCCGGCCAGCTGTCGATGCGCTCCTTGTCGGCCGCCGATATGCGGCCGATGTGGCCGATCATGTGGCTGCCGATCTCGCCGAGCGGGTAGTGGCGGAACAGGCGCGCCTTCAGCTCGACGCCCGGGAAGCGGTAGCGCTGCGCCGTGAAGCGGGCCACCTCCTCGTCCGACAGCCGGGTGCGGATCGGGATCGACTCGGCGCCCTTCAGCTCGTCCTGCAGTTTCTTGAAGCGGCGCCGGTCGCGCGGCTGAATGTCGACCACCTCGGCGAGCGCCTCGATGGTGGCGGCCACGTCCTCGACCCGGCGGGGATTGATCTCCAGCGTGTAGGCGGAGAAGTTCTCGGCGATGACGATGCCGTTGCGGTCGCGGATGATGCCGCGGTTGGCGGTGACCGGCACCAGCGCCGTGCGCTGCGCCTCGGCCTTGCCGTGCAGTTCGTCGTGCTTGACGACCTGCAGCCAGACCAGGCGCACCGCGAGCAGGGCGAAGGCGGCGAGCACGGCCAGCGCGGCGACGACCGCGCGCGACCGGAACAGGTCGATCTCCTGCTGCGAATCGCGAAACGCCGTCATGCCTGAATGCCGCCCGACCGAAGACGCGGCGCGCATTCGTCGCCTGCTGCCATGGGCCGCGATTCTATTGAGCTTTGGCCGCCGCAGGCGAGGAAAAGGCCGCGCGGCGCGCGGCACTCACAGCGGCCGGGTGTCGTCGCGCTCCCGCGGACGGCGCTGCGGCGCCAGCAGGATCCAGCTCACGAGGGGCCAGATCAGCGCGCCGACCACGGCGCCGGAAAAGTAGGTCCAGGGTGGCAGCCCGCCACCGACCCACAGCCGTACGGCGAGCGAGACGCATTGCGCCAGCAGCAGCAGCGCCAGCACGTGCAACGCCTGGGCCCCGAGCGGAAACCACAGCATGCGCCGGTGCAGGGTGATCGCCCCGTAGGCGAGCAGCGTGTAGGCGAGGGCGTGCTCGCCGAACAGGGCGCCGTCGTGCACGTCCATCAGCAACCCGGCGGCGAAGGCCGCACCCATCCCCACCCGCCGCGGCTGGTGCACGTTCCAGAAGACCAGCGCCAGGGCAAGGAAGTCGGGCATCCACGCCAGCGGCCCCGCCGGCAGCAGGTTCAGGGCCAGGGCCCCGAAAAGCGAGCCCCAGATGAACAGCGGGTTGGCCGGCGCCAGCAACGGGCTGGGACGGTAGGCGGCGCGGCCGCCGCCGAGCCCGCCGGCGGAGACCAGTTCCACCGGCTCGGCATTGCGCGGCCGGTTCAGCGCGAAGGCGACGCGAAGCCGCTGCCACAGGCCCGCCTTCATCGCCGCCCCGCCCCGCGCCGCGGCTCGGCGCGCTTTTCCTCGTCCGGCCGCGCCGGCTGCGCCGCCGGGTCGACCATCAGCACCAGCAGATGGACGCGGGCGTCGATGCCGGCGGCCGGCTGCAGCTGAATGCGCGCGAAGCGCTCGTTGTCGGCGCGCTGGACGCGGTTGACGGTGCCCACTGCCAGGCCGGGCGGATACAGGCCGTCGATGCCCGAGGTCACCGCCTGGTCGCCCTCCTGCACGTCGGCGTTGGTCGCCATGAAGCGCAACTCCAGCGCGCGGCCGTCGCCGAAAACGACGCCGCGCAGGCCATTGCGCAGCAGCTGCACCGGAATGCTCTGGTCGCGGTCGGTCAGCAGCGTGACTTCGGACGTCAGCGGAAAGACGCGCGTGATCTGGCCGACCACGCCGCGGTCGTCGATGACCGGCTGCCCGGCCCGCACGCCGGCCTGCTGGCCGCGGTCGAGCACCAGCTTGCGCGAGAACGCATCGCGCGACTCGTACAGCACGCGCACCAGCACGGTCGGGCTGCTCAGGTTCTCGGCGGCGCCCAGCAGGCGGCGCAGCTGCGCGTTCTCCGCCTCCAGCGCCGCCGCCTGCTGCGCACGCAGGCCCTGCTCGACGGCCTGCCGCCGCAGCTGCTCGTTCTCCTCGACCAAGCGGGCGACCGTCGTGAAGTACTCGCCGACCGCCGCCAGCGCGTCGCGCGGCACCAGCAGCAGGCGCTGCAGCGGATACAGCGCGAAGCCGACGCCGACGCGCACCGTCTCCAGCGCCTGCAGGCGCGAGTCGACCACGATCAGCGCCACGGCTAGGAACGAGAAGAAGGCAAGCCGCGCGCGCGCGGACACGCCCTGGTTGAACAGTGGCGGCGGGCCGTGTTCCATCAGTGGGGCAGCAGCGCGGAGCCGCGGGGTGGCCGATGGCCGTCAGCGACGGCCGCCGAACCGGTCGCCGGCCGCGCCGCGGTCACGGCGGCCGCGGGCGACGACACCCGCCATCGGCGGCGCGCTAGCCGTGGGCGAAGATCGAGCCGAGCTTGTCCATCCGCTCCAGCGCGATGCCGCAGCCGCGCACCACGCAGGTCAGCGGATCCTCGGCCACCACCACCGGCAGGCCGGTTTCCTCCATCAGCAGGCGGTCCAGATCGCGCAGCAGCGCCCCGCCCCCGGTGA
>CALGWX010000114.1 GCA_937936215.1 uncultured Burkholderiaceae bacterium
GGCGCAGGAGCGACGATGATCAAGACGACGGCGCGGCCTCCCCGGCCGCCCCAGGCGCTCGCCCCGAGCGCATGGTCGCGCGAACAGCCTGACGTCGGCGCGGCCGTCGAGCCTTGGCGGCCGCCGGCCTACTTCAACGCCGCCCAGTGGGCGCGCGCGGCGGGCGACGTCTGGTCGGGCACCTGGCTGAACGCCGAGGCGATCGCCGCGCGCGCCCGGCAGCGGCTGCTGGCGCTGCTGCGCTTCGCCCGCGGCCATGTGCCGCTGCACCAGCGGCGGCTGCGGGACCTGCCGGCGGCTTCGGCGCTGCGGCTCGCCGACCTGCCGGTGTTGCGCAAGGCGGACCTGATGGCCGATCTGCCCGCGTCCCTGGCGGTGAGCGACCTGGACCGCGCCACGATCGACGCCTTTCTGGCCGACCACGCCTTGATCGGCACGCCGCTGGCGGGCCGCTTCGCGGTGTGGACCAGCTCCGGCTCGACCGGCGTGCCCGGGATCTTCGTCCACGACGGCGACGCGCTGGCCGTGTACGACGCGCTGGAGCTGCTGCGCTTCCGCGGCCTGTCGGTGGCGCCGAGGCCGGCCGGGCCGTTCATGGCCAGCGAGCGCTACGCGATGGTGGCGGCACTGGAAGGCCACTTTGCCGGCATCGCCACGGTCGAGCGGCTGCGCCGCGCCTTTCCGCTGCTCGCGTCCTACGTGCGCGCCTTCTCCGTCCTGCAGCCGATGCCGGACCTGGTCGAGCAGTTGAACCGCTACCGGCCGACATTGCTGGCCGCCTATCCCACCGTCGCCGAACACCTGGCCGAGGAGCAGGCCGCCGGCCGCCTGCGGCTGTCGCTGGAGGAGCTGTGGTGCGGCGGCGAATCGCTGTGCGCCGCCACGCGCGAGGCGCTGGCGGCGGCCTTCCACTGCCGGGTGCGCGAGGCCTACGGGGCGTCGGAGTTCCTGTCGATCGCGTGGCTCTGCCGCCACGACCGGCTGCACGTGAACGCCGACTGGGTGCTGCTGGAAGGGGTGGACGCCCGCGGGCAGCCGGTGCCGCCCGGCGTGCCGTCGCACACCACGCTGCTGACCAACCTGGCCAACCGCGTGCAGCCGCTGATCCGCTACGACATCGGCGACTCGATCACCGTGCTGCCGGCGCCTTGCGCCTGCGGCTCGGCGCTGCCGGCGATCGAGGTGCAGGGCCGCTGCGACGACGTGCTGAGCCTGTCGGGCCGCGCGGGGCGGGTCAAGCTGACGCCGTTGGCGCTGGCCACGGTGCTGGAGGACGACGCCCACCTCAACGACTTCCAGCTCGTGCAGACCGGGGAGCGGCGGCTGACGCTGCGCGTCGGCGCCGCCGAGCGCGCGCGGGCGAGTGCCGCCTGCGCGGTGCTGCGCGCTTATCTGCAGCGGCTGGACCTCGCCGGCGTGCGGATCGACGTCGATGCCGCGCCGCCGCAGCGAGAGGCGGCCAGCGGCAAGCTGCGCCGCGTCGTGCGGGCGGTCGCCGCCTGATCGCGGCGGGCGGCTGCGTCACAATCGCGGCCGATGCGTAACGGGCAGGAAGGCGGGATGCGAAAGCCACTGGCGGTCGCGGCGCTGGCGGTCGGGCTGCTCGCCGGTTGCAGCACGGTCGGCTACTACCACCAGGCGGCGCGCGGTCACCTGGCGCTGATGGCGGCGGCCAAGCCGATCGACGAATGGGTGCGCGATCCGGAAACGCCGCAGGCCCTGCGCGAGCGGCTGCTGCGCGCGGAGCAGATGCGCCAGTTTGCTTCCGAGTCCCTCGGCCTGCCGGACAACGGCAGCTACCGCGCCTATGCGGACCTGAAGCGGCCGGCGGCGGTGTGGAACGTCTTTGCCACGCCGGAGCTGTCGCTGCAACTGAAGACGTGGTGCTACCCGGTGCTCGGCTGCGCCGGCTACCGCGGCTACTTCGACCGCGCCGCCGCCGAGGCGATGGCGGCCGAGCTTCAAGCCGCCGGCTACGACGTCAACGTGGCGCCGGTGCCCGCGTACTCCACGCTGGGCTGGTTCGACGACCCACTGCTGAACACCTTCATCCACGCCTCGGACGCGGAACTGGCGCGGCTGATCTTCCACGAGCTGGCGCACCAGGTCGTCTACGCGCGCGACGACACCGCCTTCAACGAGAGCTTCGCCACCGCGGTGGAGCGCGAGGGGGTGCGCCGCTGGCTGGCGGCGCATGGCGACGAGCGCCAGCGCGCCGCCTGGGCCGACTACCTCGGCCGCCGCGAGGACTTCCTGAACCTGCTGCTGGCGCACCGGCGCCGGCTGCAGGCGCTGTTCGACTCCGCCGCCAGCGACGACGAAAAGCGCGCCGGCAAGGCCGCCATCTTCGACGACCTGAAGCGCGAATACCGCAGCCTGCGCGACGAACGCTGGGGCGGCTTTGCCGGTTACGACCGCTTCTTCGAGCGCAGGCTGTCCGGGGCGCACCTGGCCGCCGTCGGCGCCTACAACGACTGGGTGCCGGCCTTCGAGGCGCTGCTGGCACAAACGGGCGGCGACCTGCCCGCGTTCTACGCCGAGGTGCGCCGGTTGGGCAGGCTCGACAAGCCGGCCCGCGTGGCCGAACTGCGGCGCCTGTCGCCGCAGGTGGCGCAGACGCAGTAAGCGGGGCAGTCAGCCGGGCAGTCAGCGTCGCCGCCCCGCGGGCACCGTGGCGCCGCTGGATCGCCGCGTGCCGGGGACTTTCCCGGAGTCGGCGCCGGCTGCCCGCGGCGCATGACGCAGCGCAGGGCGTTGCCCGGGGGCGCGGCTATCATGCCCTTCGCTCCGCGTCGCGCGGAA
>CALGWX010000115.1 GCA_937936215.1 uncultured Burkholderiaceae bacterium
CCGCCGCGGCAGCGGCAACGCGCGCCGCTCGGCCGCCCGACGCGCAAGCCGCTCTTCGGCCGCCGCCAAGCCCGCCAGCGAGGCGCCCGCGGCGTCGCCGCGGTTCAACGCAGCGGCGCGACCGACCCCGAGCCGCTGATCGACTTGGTGACCTTCGGCGTGCCGCGATAGCGGACTTCGCCGGAGCCGCTGATGCTCACCTGCAGCTCGTCAGTGGCGTGCACGCGCGCGTCGCCGCTGCCGCGGATGCTCACCGCGACCTTCGCCGCCACGAGGTCGGCGCAGTGCGCATCGCCGCTGCCGTCAATGACCACGCCCAGCGTGCCCGCCGTGCCCTTGAGGCGCACGTCGCCGTTGCCGGCGATCGACACCGCGACCGCGTTGGCCTGCAGTGCGTCGACGGCGACGTCGCCCGAGCCCTGCACGGTGGCCTCGAAGACCTCGGGCTGGGCGCGCTCGACGCGGATGTCGCCGGAGCCGCGCAGCGTCACCCCTTGCAGGGCGCGCGCCTGCACCCGGACTTGCGTCGGGCTTCGCGTGCGGTACGAGGCGCCGGACTTCAAGCCGATCACCAGCGTCTCGCCCATGACGGCAGCCTCGACGAGCGGCGCGATGTTGTCATCGGCGTGCACGACGACGCGGTCGACGTCGCCGGCGCCGATGCGCACATGCAGCGGGCCGTTGACGATCACCTTGCGGAACGCGCCGACGCTGCGCTCGTCGTCGATGACCTTGCCCGAGCCCTCGACGCGCTGGCCGCCGCGGCCGAACCACGACGGCTGCGCCCATGCGATGGCGGGCGCGGCCGCCCAAGCCAGCGCGCCAGCCGCGAACAACAAGGCGCGGCGCGTGCGGCGGCGAAATCCCGTCGGTGCGGCAAGCATGGTTCGATCCCCTGGGCAGAAGGCCAGTATCGCGATTCCGCGCCGCCGCCGCAGCCGCAGGGCGACGGATTGCGCATCGGCCGGCCTGGACTGCGCTCGGCGCCGATGACCGTCGCCGACGCGGCCCACCGGCCGCGCGCCAAGGGCAAGGCGAACGACCTTCGACCGGAGCCACGTTGCGACGCGCCGATCCGAGCCGCGGGCGGGCACCACTGCGAGCGCGGGACGCGCCGCAGGCTTCGCGGGTCTGCCGCTCAATCCCGCATCAGTTCGCGCCGGATCCGCTCCACCGCGCGCCAGATCGTGTAAGCGAGCAGCGGAATCGCCGCCGCCACCACCCAGTCCGGGTTCAGCGCCGGCCAGACCGACTTCATCGGCTTGGCGAGATAGCCGACGAGTCCCGCGCCGTAGTAGGTGATCGCCGCCACCGACAGCCCCTCGACCGTCTGCTGCATCCGCAGCGACACCTTGCCGCGCCGCTCCATTGCCGCCAGCAGCTTCTGGTTCTGCTCCTCGCGCGCTACGTCCACGCGCGTGCGCAGCAGCGCGCTGGCGCGCTCGATGCGCGCCGACAGCTCCTCCTGGCGGCGGGCCGCGGCGGCGCAGGAGTTCATCGCCGGCGCCAGCCGTCGCGACAGGAAGCCGTTGATGGTGCGGCGGTCGCCGATGCGCTCCTCGCGCAGCTCGCGCACGCGGGCGCTGACGAGGTCCCAGTAGGCCTGCGCCGCCGAAAAGCGGAAGCCGGTGGCGGCCACGGAGCGCTCGACCTCCGCCGCCAGCCGCGTCAACTCGTCGAGCAGCCGCCGCTCCTCCTGCTGCGCGGCCGTGGTGTCGTTCTGCCCGTGCAGCGCGGCGGTGGCGGCGGTGATCTCGGCCAGCCGGTTCTCGATGGCGGCCAGTTGCGGGAACGCCTGGCGCGCCAGCGGGTAGGCGAGCAGTGCCATCATCCGGTAGACCTCGATCTCGATCAGGCGCTGCGCCAGGCGCGCGCTCTGCGGCGCGCTCATGCCGGCGTCGAGCACCAGCCAGCGGCAGCGGCTGCCGCCCTCGCCGACGGTGTAGAGCCGGAAGTCGGTGAACAACCAGGCGACACCGTCGAGGATGCGCGCGCCGGCCAGCGCGTTGGGGTCGAACCAGCGCGCCAGCGTCGCCTCGTCCGGCGGCGAGGTCGCCGGCAGGAGCGCGATGTCGGCCGCCGCGATCAGGCGGCCCGGCAGCCGCGACAGCTCTCCCTGCGGCATCGCGCCGAAGGCGCTCGGAAAGCGCTTCAGGCCGGCCAGGGCGGTCTCGGCCAGCGGTCGCACCAGCGTCAGGCTGACGAACTCGCCGTGCCGCTCCCACTTCACCCGCAGCTCGGGGCGTTCGAAGATCACGTGCGACACCTCGGCGGTGTCGGCCACCGGCTCGCCCAGCAGGCGACGCAGCGCGGCGAGGATCTCGTCGGCCGGGGTGTCGAGCAGCGCCAGGCACGACACCGCCGCCGGCGCGCGCACCGGCGCCGGCGGCCGCGCGTGCAGCTCATTGGCGAGGCTGCGGCGCAGCGGATGCTCGGCGGGCAGCGGGGTAGTCGGCATCAGTGATTGGCGAAGGACGCTTTGGCCGCGAGCGTAATGCACGGCCAAGCGCTGCCCGCCTGGTCGCCTCGTCGGTCGGCGCGCGCCGTGCCCGGCCGCCAGCGGGCTCGATGCTGACCGGATCGCGACGCGTCCCGATCGCGTGAAGCAAGCGCCAAGCGCGGCCTGCGGGACAGGGCCTAGGCCTAGCCGTCACACGAACACGTGCCGCCATCCCAATTAGCGCGCCAACGCGACCCTGGGCGAGTTCATGCGGATAAACCCGAGTAGCTTGGCCTTAGGGCGGAAGCGAACCGCGGCTGCCCTTGCAGACGGGAGGGAAAAAATGATCAAAACCGCAACCACGCTGCTCGCCCTGTCGCTGGCGGCAATGGCCGCCCAGGCGCAAAGCGCCGCGCCACCGGCCGGACGCCTCCTGGCGTCCAACTGCTTCCAGTGCCACGGCACCAATGGCGCCGGACCCGGCTTCGATGCCATCGCCGGCAAGTCGGCCGAAGACATCTACAAGGAGCTGAAGGAGATGCAGCGCAGGGAGCCGGGCAACGACATCATGAAAGCGCACGCCCGCGGCGACACCGATGAGCAACTGCGCCAGCTGTCGACCTACCTGTCGCAGCAGCGCAAGTCCTCCACCAGCAAGTAAGGGGGCGGCGATGAACGGGAACGAACGCGTCAAGGTGGAAATCGTGCGCCGGCGTCTGTTGCAGGCCGCAAGCCTCGGCTCGCTCGGTGCGTTGCTGCCCATGCTCGGCTGCGGCAGCGGCGCGGCAGAGGACGAAGGCGTCAGCCTCGCGCAGGGCAAGTCGAGCGCGACCGTCGCTACGGTGCCCAACACCGGCCCGAGCGGCCGGGTGGTGGTGGTCGGCGGCGGCATGGCCGGGGCAGCGGCGGCCAAGTACCTGCGGATGTGGGGCGGCAGCGGCGTGGCGGTCACGCTGGTCGAGCGCAGCGCCAGCTACACCTCGAACATCATGAGCAACCTGGTGCTGACCGGCCAGCGCAGCGTCGATTCGCTGCGGTACACCTACGACAACCTCGTCGGCCGCTACGGCGTGAGCCGCGTGCAGGGCGAGGTGGTGGCCATCGACCCGGTGCGCAAGGAAGTGACGCTGGCCGCCGGCAGCCGGCTGGCCTATGACCGGCTCGTGCTCGCCCCCGGCGTCGTCTTCACCTACGACCTGGCGCTCGGCGGCATCCCGGGGCTGGAAACGGCCGCCGCCCAGGCGAAGGTCCTGCACGCCTGGCAGGCCGGCCCGCAGACGACGGCGCTGCGCAATCAGATCACCGCCATGCCGCGAGGCGGGGTCTTCGTGCTGACCATCCCGGCCAAGCCCTACCGCTGCCCGCCGGGTCCGTACGAGCGCGCCTGCCTGGTGGCCGACTGGCTGAAGAAGAACCGCCCGGGGGTCGAAAGTGATCATCCTCGACGCCAACCCCGGCATCACCGCCGAGGTGCACGCGTTCACCGATGCCTTCATGAACGTGCACGCCGGCGTGATCGAGTACCACCCGAACGCCCGCATCGACAGCATCGACGCCTCCACGCTGACGGTGGCGAGCAGCGTCGGCAGCATCACGGCGCACGTGATCAACGCCATCCCGCCGCACCGCGCCGGCACGGTGGTCACCGACGCCGGGCTGGCGGACCAGGGCGGCCGCTGGGCGAGCGTGAACCAGCTGAGCTATGAATCGAAGGTGGCGGCGGGCATCCACGTGATCGGCGATTCCGCCGGCACCGCGCAGCCGAAGGCCGGGCACATCGGCAACCAGCTCGGCAAGGTCTGCGCCGACGCGATCGTCCGCGCCTTCGGCGGCTTGCCCCCCGACCCGGCGCCGGTGACCAACTCGGCCTGCTACTCGCCGATCACGATGGACACCGCCTCGTGGCTGACCGCTGTCTTCGCGTACGACCCCGCCACGCAGGCAATGGCGGCGGTGCCGGACTCGTTCCGCGAGGCCGCCTCGCGCTCAAGCGACGGCTTCAGCAAGATGAACAAGTGGTTCTCCGCGCTGATGGCCGAGACCTTCTCCTAGGGCCACGGCCCGCGCTGCGGGGACAAGGCGGTGCCACTGGCGCCGCTTTGCGTTTGCGTGCGGCCAGCGTAAGCCGTAAGCCTTGGTCGGCGCGGTTAATCTCGCTTCCGCGTCGCGGTCGTTACCCGGCAGTGGCCGGGCAGCCCGTGTCAAGGCGCTCGCCGTCTGCCGAGGATCCGCGCCGGGCTGGCGTCCATTGGGCGGCTCGGCGTCACCACGCGCCGCGCGAACGAACTCCAGCGAGCATCCCCGCCATCCCCGACGGAGCGTTCCGATCAGCGCCGAGCCCAAGGTCCAATCGCGTTGGCACGAAGTGCTGCTCGCCTTCCTGCGCCTCGGCCTGACGTCCTTCGGCGGGCCGATCGCGCACCTCGGCTTCTTCCGCGCCGAGTTCGTCGCCCGCCGCCGCTGGCTCGACGATCGCGCCTACGCGGATCTCGTCGCGCTGTGCCAGTTCCTGCCCGGGCCGGCGAGCAGCCAGGCGGGGATCGCCATCGGCTGGCTGCGCGCTGGCTGGCGCGGCGCGCTGGCGGCGTGGGCCGGCTTCACGCTGCCCTCGGCGATGTTGATGATCGCCTTCGCACTCGGCATGGCCCAGCACGGGATGCTGGCGGCCTCGGGCGCGGTGCGCGGCCTGAAAATCGTCGCGGTGGCGATCGTGGCGCACGCGGTGTGGACGATGGCGCACACACTGTGCCCGGACGGGCCGCGCCGCGCGCTGGCGGCGCTCGCCGCGCTGCTCCTGTTCGCCTTGCCGACCACCCTGGGGCAAGTCGGCGCGATCGCGATCTGCGGCCTCATCGGCTGGCGACTGCTGGCGGTCACGGCAAGCGCGCCGTCCGGGCAACTCTCCTTCGGCGTGCCGCGCCGCGTGAGCACGATCGCGCTGGCGCTTTTCTTCGCCCTGCTGTTGGCGCTGCCGCTGGCCGCGGCGGCGGCCGGCTCGCCGCTGCTGCGCCTGCTCGATGGCTTCTACCGCGCCGGCGCGCTCGTCTTCGGCGGCGGCCACGTCGTGCTGCCCTTGCTGCAGAGCGCGGTCGTCCCCACCGGCGCGGTGACGGCGGAGCAGTTCCTCGCCGGTTACGGCGCCGCGCAGGCCGTGCCGGGGCCGCTGTTCAGCTTCGCCGCCTATCTCGGCGCGGTGATGCCGGGGCCTCTGACGGGCTGGACCGGCGGTACCGTTTTCCTGATCGCGCTGTTCCTGCCCGGCGCGCTGCTGGTGATCGGCGCCCTGCCTCTCTGGGACCGCCTGCGCCGCCGCGATGGCGTCCAGTCCCTGCTCGCCGGGATCAACGCCGGCGTGGTGGGCCTGCTCGCCGCCGCGCTCGTGGACCCGGTCTTCCCCGCCGGCGTGCGGTCGGGCATCGACCTGGCGCTGGCGCTGGCGTGCCTGGGGCTGCTGCTGTGGGCGCGGCTGTCGCCGCTCTGGGTGGTGATCCTCGCGGCCGCGGCGGCCACGCTGCTGCCCGGTTGAAGCCGGCTACAGCCGCTGCAGCGTCGCCTCGTCGGGCACGCCAGCGAAGAACTTGTCGAGGGCGCGGCTGAAGATCGGCTCGCCGGTGGCTCGCGCGAACAGCGTCATGCAGGAGCGGAACTTCAGGTCGTCGGGCGAGCCGAAAATCTCACGCGCGCTGCGGCCCTCCACCCCCAGCACGAGCCCGGTGCAGCGGGCCAGCCGCGGCCCCAGCAGCGGGTGCGCCCAGTAGGCGCGCGCCTCTTCGAGCGAGCCGATGCCGTAGCGGTTGGCCATCGCGCTCGATCCCAACCCCTTCAGTTGCGGGAAGACGAACCACATCCAGTGGCTCGTCTTGCAGCCGGCGGCCAGCTCGGCCACGACGTCGTCGTACACCGGCGCCTGCGCCCGCACGAAGCGCTCGAGCTCGAACGGATCGTCGGCCGCCATCGCGCCGGTCAGTGCCGCCTTGCCAGCGCGGCGACGATGGCCTCGACGCGGCCGCGGTCGCGCGCTGCGCTCACCCCCGGGGTGGCGCACCAGTCGAGCAGCACGCCGGTCAGGTCGCCGGCGCTGCGGCTGGCGCTCTTGAAGCGGCTGTTCAGTTGCTTGACTTGCACCGCGAGCCGCTCCTTGGCGAGGTCGGCGGGACTGGGGATGCCCAGCGCCAGTTCCAACTCCAGCAGCGCGTCGCGGCGCGCGGCGGCGCCGGCGTCGATGCGGTCGAGATGGTCCCAGCGCGCGTCCTCGTCGCCGAACGCGGCGAGCGCCTGCTCGCCGCGGACGAGCAGCTTCTTCTCCCACGCCTCCGGCAGCGCCGGCAGCGCCGCCCAGCGGCCGCGCCAGGCTTCGGCGTCGGGCGGCGCGACGGGCTGGGCCTGCGCCGCCGCGTCGAGCTCTTCGCACAGCCACGCCTTCGCGAGCAGCGCCTGCCAGTCGCCCGCCTCCCTGCCTCGGGCGCGGCCGTCGAGCCGCTGTTCCGCCTGCGCCCGCGCGGCGCGGAACCGCGACTGAAGCGCCGGCGGCGGCGCATGCGCGGCGGCGGCGTCCTGCCAGCGTTGCTGCAGCTCGCGCAGCCGTCGCCGCAACTCGCCCTCGTCGCCACCCTCGGCGCGGGCGAGCGCCTCGGCCTCGGCGATCACGTCCTCGAACGCGCGCCGCTCGCCGCGCTTGCGCTCGTCCTGCGTCTTGCGGGCGGCATCGCGCGCCTCGAACACGGCGTTGCAGGCGGCGCGGAAGCGCTCCCAAAGCTGCCGCTCGTCGCGGCCGGCGAGCGGATGCGCCCGGGCGTGCTCGGTCCAGCGCGCCTGCAGCGCGCGCGCCTGCGCCGGGGCGTCGCGCTCCTGCGCTTTTTCGAGCAGCGCCTCGGCCTCGGCGATCAGCGCCAGCCGGCCGGACTTGGCCTCGTTGCGCTCCTGCGCGAGGAGCTCGCGCAGCGGCGCCACCGCCTCGCGCATGCGGGCGTCGAGTTTCTTCCACGCCTCCGGCTCGACGCTGCCCAGCTGGCCGTGGTGCCAGGTCTGGTCGGTCTCGCGCAGCCAGCGCTCGATGGCGCGCAGGTCGCGCGGCTCGGCAGCGAGAAGCTCCTGCGCCTTGGCTGCGGCGGCGGCGATGAACTCCTCGCGCTGCTTGCGCGCTTGCTTGCGCGCCGCGTGCAGCTCGGCAAAGTGGCGCGCCGCCGGCGCGTAGGCCTTCTCGCAGGCGGTGTCGAAGCGTTCCCACAGCGACTTCGGCACGCCGCTGGCCTGCTCGTCGAGCGCCTTCCACTCGGCGCGCAGCTTCTGCACTTCCTTGGCCAGCTGCGCCGGCGGCAGCGGCTCGGCGCCGAGCGCCTCGGCGCGCTCGCACAACTGCACGCGGGCGTTGTGCTGGCCGAAGCTCATCCAGCGTTCCATCTCGCCGAGCTGCTGCACCAGGCGGCTCAAGCGCTGGATGGTCGGCTTGGGCAGCGTGCCGGCGGCGGCCTTCAGTGCCCGCGTCTGGTCGGCGGCGGCGCGCGCGGCCTGCAACTGGCCGGCGGCCAGCGCCGTTTCCGCCTCGTGCAGCAGCGTGTGCAACTGGTGCCGCGCCGCCGCCTCCTGCTGCTGGGTGGCGCGGATCTGCGCCAGCCGGCGGCTCTCGATGACCATGATCGCCGCCTCGAAGCGGCGGGTGAGGTCCGGCGTGCGCACGGCCAGATCGAGCGCCTGCCAGCGTTGCGGCAGCTGCGCGTTGTCGATGCCGGTGTCGGCGGCGAGCCGCTCGGCCTCCTCGACCAGCGCCTCGGCGGCGGCCAGCGCTGGGGCCGACTGCTCCCAGCGCGCGATCGCCTGCTCGGCGGTCGCCAGCCGCTCGAGCGCGCCCGGGATCTGCAGGCCCTGCGCCTCGGCGCGCAGCGCCTCCAGTTCGGCGCGCAACTGCGGCAGCGCCGCCGCATCGGGCGTGGCGGCGTGCGCGGCCAGCCAGTCGTGCAGCTTCTGCGCGAAGGCGGCGCGGGCGCGCTGTTCCTCGCGCTCGCGCTCGAAGCGCGCCTGCAGGGCGGCGTTGGCCGCCTCCCAGCGCGCCAGGCGCAACGGGTCGTCGGCAAGGCCCAGCGCCTTCCAGCGCCGCTCCAGTTCGACCGCTGCCATCACTACCGCGCCCGGCTGCTCGACCAGCGCCTCGGCCTGCGCCAGCAGCGCATCGGCCTTGGCGGCCTGCTCGGCGCGGCGGTCGATCGCCTCGACCCGCTGCTTGGCCAGGCGCGCCACGCCGCGGTCCTTTTCCTGCGCCACATCGGCGAGCCGGCGCAGCTCGGC
>CALGWX010000116.1 GCA_937936215.1 uncultured Burkholderiaceae bacterium
GGGCAAGGTGATCGCCGTGCAGGTGCAGCCCGGGGCGCGGGTGTCGAAGGGCACGCCGCTGCTCGTGATGGAGGCGATGAAAATGGAGCACACCATCGTCGCCCCCGGCGACGGCGTGGTGGAGGCGGTGCTTTATCGCGCGGGCGAGCAGGTCGCCGAGGGCGCGCCGCTGGTGAGCTTCGCCGCCGAGCAATGACGTCGATCGCCGTGGAGCCTTGACCGTGGCCGAGCGGGCAGTGGTGGCGGTGGCGCTGTCGAGCATGGACAGCGCCTCCTGGATCGAGCCGCTGCGGCAGGCCTGCGCCACCGCCGGCCTCGACGCGCGGTTCGAGGTCTGGGACGGCCGCCGCATCGATGCCCGCTACGCGGTGGTCTGGCTGCCGCCGCCGCAACTGTTTGCCGTCGAGCGCAGCCTGCGCGCGGTGTTCAACGCCGGCGCCGGCGTCGAGCGGCTGCTGGCCATGCCTGAACTGCCGCCGGGGCTGCCGGTGCTGCGGCTCGTCGATGCCGGCATGGCGCCGAAGATGGCCGAGTACGTGTGCTTCTTCCTCGCCCGCATCACCCGCGCGCTCGACCGCTTCCTCGGCCCGAACCCGCTGCGTGACTGGCACGCGGATCGGCCGCGCGGGGCGCCGCCTATCGTGGGCGTGCTGGGGCTCGGCGCGATCGGCGCCCGGATCGCGCAGGCGGTGGCGGCGTTCGGCTACCCGGTGCGCGGCTGGTCGCGCACGCCGAAGCAGCTCGCCGGGATCGAGGCCTTCGCGGCCGGCCAGCTCGACGAGTTCCTCGCCGGCACGCAGATCCTCGTCGACGTGCTGCCGTTGACCGATGAAACGCGCGACCTGCTCGACCGCGCGCGCCTGTCGCGGCTGCCGCGCGGGGCGCACCTGATCAACGTCGGCCGCGCCGGCACGATCGTCGACGCCGACCTGCTGGCACTGCTCGACGAAGGGCATCTGGCGAGCGCGGTGCTCGACGTGTTCCGCGTCGAGCCGCTGCCGGCCGACCACCTCTTCTGGCATCACCCGAAGGTCACGGTGACACCGCATCTTTCCGGCCCGACGCCGCGGCTGCCGGCGGCGCGGCAGATCGCGGAAGGGATCGCGCGGCTGGAGGCGGGCGCGCCGGCCGCCGCGCTGCCGGGCTACGTCGACCGCGCCCGCGGCTACTGACCCCGGCGGCGCTACCATCGCGTCGCCCTTCGGAGATGCGCATGGCGAGCCTGCCCAGCAAGGTCACGATCGTCGACGTCGGCCCGCGCGACGGGCTGCAGAACGAGAAGCAGATGATCCCGGCCGAGGTGAAGGTCGAACTCGTCGACCGGCTGACCGACGCCGGCTTGCCAGCGATCGAGGTCACCAGCTTCGTGTCGCCGAAGTGGGTGCCGCAGATGGCCGATGGCAGCGAGGTGATGGCGCGCATCCGCCGCAAGCCCGGCGTCGTCTACTCGGTCCTGGTGCCGAACATGAAGGGCTTCGAGGCGGCGTTGCCCACCCAGCCCGACGAGATCGTCGTCTTCGGCGCCGCCAGCGAGGCGTTCTCGCAGAAGAACATCAACTGCTCGATCGCCGAGTCGATCGAGCGCTTCCGCCCGGTGGTGGCCGCAGCGCGCGAGCGGGGCATCCATGTGCGCGGCGCCATCTCCTGCGCGCTGGGCTGCCCCTACCAGGGCGAGGTCAAGCCCGAGGCGGTCGGCTACGTGGCGAAGCTGATGAAGGAGATCGGCGTGCAGCACTGCGGCGTGGCCGACACCATCGGTGTGGGCACGCCGCACGCCACCCAGGCGGCGATGGAAGCGGCGCTGAAGCACTACGACCTGGCCGACGTTTCCGGCCACTTTCACGACACCTACGGGCAGGCGATCGGCAACATCTACGCCTGCCTGGAAATGGGCATCTCGACCTTCGACACCAGCGTGGCCGGGCTGGGCGGTTGTCCGTACGCCAAGGGTGCGACCGGCAACGTGGCCACCGAGGACGTGCTGTACCTGATGCAGGGCCTCGGCATCGACACCGGCATCGATCTCGCCAAGGTGGTCGCCATCGGCCAGTGGATCAGCGGCGTGCTCGGCCGCAAGGCGTACGCCCGGGCCGGCAACGCGATCGCGGCCAAGCTGGCGGCGTAGCTCCCGCCGTTGCCGCCCCGTGGCCGGCGAAGGGGCGCATCTTCGGTGGGACCAACAGACACAACGGCGGTGCGGCGGCACTGCGCGCGCATGACAGCGGCAGCCTAGCCCTTCTTGCGGCAGTCGAAGCCCGCTGTCTGCCGGACTGGGGTTTTCGGCTCCCCGGAACCCGGTAGCGTCCCGCGCGTTGGCAGCGCTGACGCCGGCGCCGTTGACCGGCTACAAAACGGGCGTCAAGGCTCCCGTCTAGTCTGACTCTCGTCGCGCGGTCGCGCCCGGTGCATCGCGCTGGGGCGCGGCCCGATGGCCACCACTGGAGGACTACTTCATGACCGACATCGTCCAACTGCTCGGCGCCGATGCCGAGAAGCTGCTCGGTTTCTCGACGCCGAAGATCCCGAAGGCCAGCCTGCACCTGCCCGGCCCCGACTTCGTCGACCGCGTGTTCGCGGCCACCGACCGCAAGCCGATGGTTCTGCGCAACCTGCAGGCACTGTTCAACTCCGGCCGCCTGGCTGGCACCGGCTACCTCTCGATCCTGCCGGTGGACCAGGGCATCGAGCACTCGGCCGGCGCCTCCTTCGCGCCCAACCCGCTGTACTTCGACCCGGAGAACATCGTCCGGCTCGCGATCGAGGGCGGCTGCAACGCCGTGGCCTCCACGCTCGGCGTGCTGGGAGCGGTCGCGCGCAAGTACGCGCACAAGATCCCGTTCATCCTCAAGTTCAACCACAACGAGTTCCTGAG
>CALGWX010000117.1 GCA_937936215.1 uncultured Burkholderiaceae bacterium
CGAACAGCCCGCGCGCGGAGCGCCAGGCGTCGTCGTGCCGTCCCTCCGGCTCGTAGATCGGCCCCGGCGAAGTGAACAGCCGGCCGAACGACCCCGGCGCGTCGTGCACCAATTCGGCGAAAGGCGGCGACTGCTTCTGCAGCCCGATCAGGTCGCCCTTGCGCAGCACCGGCAGGTGCGCCAGCGCCTCGCGCGAGTCGATCGCGCGCGGGTCGATGTCGCCCAGGTGGCGGCGCCAGCCGGGCGCGCGCAGCGCCGCGGCGACGAGCGCGGGCAGCCGGGCGGCGAGATCGCGCTCACGCTCCTGCGGGTCGCGCGTCTCGCGCGCGTCGAAGAATTCGGCCATGTCGGCGGCCATGTCAGGCCAGCCAGCGCTTGCGGCGCCGGTAGAACTTCGCTTCGCGGAAGCTCTTGCGCCCCTCGCGCGAGATGCCGAGGTAGAACTCTTTGACGTCCTCGTTCTCCGCCAGGTCCTTCGCCGCGCCGTCCATGACCACCCGCCCGTTCTCGAGGATGTAGCCGTAGTGCGCGTACTTCAGCGCGATGTTGGTGTTCTGCTCGGCAAGGAGGAAGGAGACCTTTTCCTTGCTGTTCAGGTCACGCACGATGCCGAAGATCTCGTCGACCACCTGCGGCGCCAGGCCCATCGACGGCTCGTCGAGCAGGATCATGTTCGGGCGCGCCATCAGCGCCCGGCCGATCGCCGTCATCTGCTGCTCGCCGCCGGAGGTGTAGCCCGACTGCGAACTGCGGCGCTGCTTCAGGCGCGGGAAATAGGCGTAGACCTTCTCCAGGTCGGCCTCGACCTCGCTGCGCGAGGCGCCGCGCGAGTAGGCGCCGGTCAGCAGGTTCTCCTCGACGGTCAGGTGTGCGAAGCAGCGGCGCCCCTCCATCACCTGCACCACGCCGCGCTTGACCAGCTCGTAGGCGGTCAGCGCCTCGATGCGCTCGCCCTTGTACTCGATGTAGCCCTTGGTCACCTCGCCGCGCTCGCCGTGCAGCAGGTTCGACACCGCGCGCAGCGTGGTGGTCTTGCCGGCGCCGTTGGCGCCGAGCAGCGCGACGATGCCGCCCTCGGGCACGGTCAGCGACACGCCCTTGAGCACCAGGATCACGTGGTTGTAGATGACCTCGATGCCGTTGACGTTCAGCAGCGCAGTGGACACGTCGTCGTTCCTCGCTCTTCCGGCTTTTGCGAGGCGGCGGTGCCGCCTCGCAAAAGCCGCCCGCGCGGGCGCGCGGGCGGGCTAGGGGCGGATCAGCCGCCCGCCAGTTCCTTGGCGCAGTCGCGGCGCGGCAGTTTCTTCTCGGCGAGATAGGCCGCTGCCGAGCGCTGGATCATCGGCCGGATGATCTGCTGGTCGGCCTCATACCAGTCGGAGGTGAACTCCCACTTGCTGCCGTTCCAGGTTTGGACGCGGGCGTAGTGGGCGCCCGCGTGGTTGCGGCAACTGGTCGAGATCGGCCGCATCATGCCGGCGAAACCCATGGCGTCGAGCTTCTTCTGGTCGAGCGCCAGGTTCTCCAGCCCCCAGCGAACCTGCTCGCCGGTCAGCGGCTTCTTGCCGTAGCGCTCCTGCGCGCGGCGCACGCCCTCGACGGCCAGCATGGCGCTGATCATGCCGCGGTTGTACAGCACGGTGCCGACCTCGTCGCGCGGGCCAGTGCCCTGGTTCTTGTCATGCAGGTGCTTCAGGATGTCCTCGTGCACCTTGGCGCGCCCGGCGCCGTGCTGCAATGCCAGGCCGTTGTAGCCCTTGGCGTCGGCAGCCACGGGAGATACGTCGGGCTCGGCGGCCGCCCACCAGACGCCGTACATCTTGTCGCGCGGATAACCGGTGGCCACCGCTTCCTTGATCGCCGTGGAGTTCATCACCCCCCAGCCCCACAGGAAGACGTAGTCCGGGCGCTGCTGGCGGATCTGCAGCCAGGTGGCTTTCTGCTCCACGCCGGGGTGGGTGACCGGCAGCAGCAGCAGGTCATAGCCGTGCATCTTGGCGCGCTCCTGCAGCAGCGCGATCGGCTCCTTGCCATAAGGCGAGTCGTGATAGACAAGGGCGATCCTCTTGCCGCGCAGCTTGTCGAAGCCGCCTTCCTTCTTGCCGATGTGCTGGACCAGGATGTCGGCCGCGTCCCAGTAGGTGCCCATCAACGGGAAGTTGAACGGGAACGCCTCGCCTTCGACCGAGTCGGCGCGGCCGTAGCCGGCGGTGATCAGCGGGATCTTGTCCGTCGCGGTCTTGTCGGTCAGCGCATAGGTGATGCCGGTCGACAGCGGCTGGAATACCGCCGCGCCGGTCGGCCCCTTGCCCTTCAGGCGCTCGTAGCACTCCACGCCGCGGTCGGTCGCGTAGCCCGTCTCGCACTCCTCGAAGGTGATCCGCACCCCGTTGATGCCGCCGTCGCGGGCGTTGATCAGTTTCAGGTAATCGGCGTAGCCGTTGGCGAACGGCACGCCGTTGGGCGCGTAGGCGCCGGTGCGGTACACGAGCAGCGGGAAGAACTGCTCCATCGGGCCGGCGGCGGCCTTGGCCGGCGCCTTGCCCTTGTCCTGCGCGATCGCCGCGCCGCTGCCCAGCGCAGCAACGACGCTCACCGCGGCCGCGAGGGCCTTGAATGTCGCGAGTCTCATAGTGCCTGTCTCCTTTCGATGGTCGTTGCTTGGGTGAGGTGCCCGAGCGCTTCTCAAGCTCAATGCGGGAACGGCCACAACCGCAGCTTCTCCTTGCCGATCGCCCACAGTCGCGCCAGACCGTGCGGCTCGGCAATCAGGAAAAACACGATCAAGGCGCCGAAGATCATGAACTCCAGGTGCGAGATCATCGCCGTCGACATCGGGATGCCGAGCCAGTTCGGGATCTGGTTCAGGATCAGCGGCAGCAAGACGATGAAGGCGGCGCCGAAGTAGCTGCCGAGGATCGAGCCCATGCCGCCGATAATGATCATGAACAGCAGGTTGAAGCTCAGGATGATGTTGAACGCGAGCGGCTCCCAGGCGCCGAGGTGGATGAAGCCCCACAGCGCGCCGGCGACGCCGGCGAAGAACGAACTGACCGCGAACGCCGACAGCTTGGCGTGCAACGGCCGGATGCCGATCACGCTGGCGGCCACGTCCATGTCGCGGATGGCCATCCACGAGCGGCCCACGTGCGAGCGCACGAGGTTCTTCGCCAGCAGCGTCATCACCACCAGCACCGCCAGCACGAACCAGTACTTTTCCACCGGCTGGTCGATCACCCAGCCAAACAGCACGACGTCCGCCGGCGACACCGCGCCGGAGGGCGAGTAGTTGGTGAACCACTTCACGCGCGCGAACATCCAGTCGATGAAGAACTGCGCCGCCAGCGTGGCCACTGCGAGGTAAAGGCCCTTGATGCGCAGGCTGGGCACGCCGAACAGCACCCCGACCAGCGCCGCGATGCCGCCCGACAGCACGAGCACGACCAGGAAGTTGATCCCCGGCACGCGGATCACCAGGTTGTAGGCGGCGTAGGCGCCCACGGCCATGAAGGCGGCATGGCCGAGCGAGATCTGGCCGCAGTAGCCGACCAGGATGTTCAGCCCGATGGCGGCGATGGTCAGGATCAGGAACGGGACGATCAGCGCCCGGAACGCATAGTCACTGGCGATCAGCGGCACCACGAGGAACGCCACCGCCACCAGCCCCCAGACGAAGAAGCGGTCCTGCGCGATCGGCAGCAGCTGCTGGTCCGAGCGGTAGCTGGTCTTGAACTGGCCGTTTTCGCGGTAGAGCATTCCTCACCTCTGGAAGAAAGACCCCGCGCGGCGCGCGCGGCGCGCCGGCGAATGCTTTCCCCAACCGTCGTCTTCAGGCGCAATCGCCGTGATTTCGGCGCTGGCCGCTCGCCTGACCTTTGCTGCGCTCACGTCAGCCTCGCCGAATGCGCGTCGATCGTCACACACGATCGATGTGTTTCTCACCAAAAAGCCCCTCCGGCCGCACCAGCAGGAACGCCAGCGCCAGCACGTAGGCGAACCAGTTCTCGATGCCGCCGCCGGCCAGGTCGAAGGTCTTGACCAGGATCGGCCCGAGGAACACCTCGGCGAACTTCTCGCCGACGCCGATGATCAGCCCGCCGAGGATCGCCCCTGGCACCGACGTCAGGCCGCCGAGGATGACCACCGGCAGCGCCTTCAGCGCCACCAGCGACAGCGAGAACTGCACCCCGAGCTTGCTGCCCCAGATCATCCCGGCCACCAGGGCCACCAGTCCCGCCACCGCCCAGACGATCACCCAGATCCGGTTCAGCGGGATGCCGATCGATTGCGCCGCCTGGTGATCGTCGGCGACCGCGCGCAGCGCTCGCCCGGTGGGGGTCTTCTGGAAAAAGACGGCTAGCACCAGGACCAGCAGGCCAGCCACCAGCGCGGCCACCAGATCCTCCTGGTTGATCAGGATCCCGCCCTGGAACAGCCCGTCAGCAACCAGCGTCGGCGTCTTGGGCAGACCGAGATTGATCTCGTAGATGTCGCTGCCCCAGATCGTCTGCCCGAAGCCGTCGATGAAGTAGGTGATGCCCAGGGTGGCCATCAGCAGCACCACCCCCTCCTGGTTGACGAGGTGGCGCAGCACCAGCCGCTCCACCAGCCAGGCGAAGGCGACCATCAGCGCCATCGCAATCAGGAATGCCAGCGAGTTGGCGACCAGCCGGCTTTCGATGCCGATCCACTGCGGGATCCACTCCGCCAGCCGCGCCATGGCCAGGGCGGCGAACAGCACCATCGCGCCCTGGGCGAAGTTGAACACGCCGGAGGCCTTGAAGATGAGCACGAAGCCCAACGCCACCAGCGAATACAGCACGCCGGCCATCAGCCCGCCGAGCAGCACCTCGATGTAGAAGCCCGGCGCGCTCAGCCCCAGCGCCAGCGGCGCGATCATGCCGATGATGATGCCGGCGATCAGCGTGACGATCGGCCAGTTCTTCTTCAGGTTGACCATCGCCGCACCCCGTTCAATGCGCCACGCCGAGGTAGGCGTCGATCACGGCCTGGTTCGAGCGCACCTCGTCCGGCGTGCCGTCGCCGATCTTCTTGCCGTAGTCGAGCACCACCACCCGGTCGGAGATGTCCATCACCACGCCCATGTCGTGCTCGATCAGCACGATCGTGGTGCCGAACTCGTCGTTCACATCGAGGATGAAGCGGCACATGTCCTCCTTTTCCTCGACATTCATGCCCGCCATCGGCTCGTCGAGCAGCAGCAGGCGCGGCTGCATCGCCAGCGCCCGGCCGAGGTCGACGCGCTTCTGCAGGCCGTAGGGCAGGCGGCCGACCGGCGTCTTGCGGTAGGCCTGGATCTCGAGGAAGTCGATGATCTGCTCGACGAAGGCGCGGTGCGCCAGTTCCTCCTCCAGCGCCGGGCCGACGCGCAGCGCCTGCAGGAAGATGTTGCTCCTCATCTTCAGGTTGCGGCCGGTCATGATGTTGTCCAGCACGCTCATGCCCTTGAACAGCGCCAGCGACTGGAAGGTGCGCGCAATGCCCATCTCGGCGGCGCGGCGCGGGTTCATGTGGTCGAACGTCAGCACCTTGCCGTCGGCGTCGCGGAAGGTGATGCGGCCGACCTGCGGCGTGTAGACGCCGTTGATCACGTTCAGCATCGAGCTCTTGCCGGCGCCGTTGGGGCCGATGATCGCGCGCACCTCGTGCTCGCGGACGTCGAACGAGACGTCGGTCAGCGCCTTCACGCCGCCGAAGGCCAGCGAGATGCTCTCGATCTTCAGCAGAACGTCGCCGATGTGGCGGTCGCGGTTCGTCATTTCTTTTGCTCGGCCTGGCCGACCGGTTGGTCCTTCATCGCCCAGGCGGGGTTGGCCGCCGGCGTGATCTTTTCCTCCGCCCCCATCGGCCGGTTAGCGCCGGCGAGCCACTGCATCACCAGCGCCACGAACGCCAGCACCAGCGCCAGGCCGGCGAAGCCGACCAGCAGCATGCCGTTGGCCAGCCCCCACGCCGCCAGGGGCACGCCCACCAGCAGGCAGGCGACGGCGAGCCAGTGCCTGCCGCCCATCACGCCGCCTTCGCCATCGGCGGGAAGACCTTGGCGTCGCGGATCTTCAACGTCGCGCTGATCTTGCCGGTGCGCCCGTCCTCGAACTTGACCTGCGTCTCGATGAACTGCTCCTTCCTGCCGGAATACAGCGCATCGACCAACACCGCGTACTTGTCGGCGATGAAGCGGCGGCGCACCTTGCGGGTGCGGGTCAGCTCGTCGTCGTCGGGGTCGAGTTCCTTGTGCAGGACCAGGAAGCGGTGGATCTGCGAGTTGGCGAGCTTGGCATCCATCGCCAGGTCGGCGTTGACCTTCTCGATGCAGTCGGCGATCAGGTCGAGCACCTCGGGCTTGCCGGCCAGGTCGATGTAGCCGGCATAGGGCAGGCCGCGCTTCTCGGCCCAGTTGCCGACCGCCTCGAAGTCGATGTTGATGAACGCGGTGGCCTGCTCGCGCCCGTGGCCGAAGGCGACCGCCTCCTTGAGGAAGGGGAAGAACTTCAGCTTGTTCTCGAGGTACTTCGGCGCGAACAGCGTCCCGTCGGCAAGCTTGCCGACGTCGTTGGCGCGGTCGATGATCTTCAGGTCGCCGTCGGCGTCAAGGAAGCCGGCGTCACCGGTGTGGTACCAGCCGTCGGCATCGAGCACCTCCGCGGTGGCCTCGGGGTTCTTGTAGTACTCCTTCAGCAGCCCCGGGCTCTTCAGCAGGATCTCGCCATTGTCCTTGATCTTCAACTGGACGCCGGCGATCGGCGGGCCGACGGTGTCGGGCTTGACGCGCCCGTTCTGCTGGATGCACACGAACACTGCCGTCTCGGTCGAGCCATAGAGCTGCTTCAAGTTGATGCCGATCGAGCGGTAGAAGCGGAAAAGATCCGGGCCGATCGCCTCGCCGGCGGTGTACGCGACCTTGATCCGGCTCATGCCGAGCACGTTGCGCAGCGGCCCGTACACCAGCAGGTCGCCGATGCGGTACAGCAGGCGGTCGCCGAAGGGCACCGGCTTGCCATCGAGGATGTCGGCGCCGACGCGCTTGGCCACGTCCATGAAGTAATGGAACATCCGGCGCTTCAGGCGGCCGGCGTCCTCCATCCGAATCATCACCTGCGTCAGCAGGCCCTCGAACACCCGCGGCGGTGCGAAGTAGTAGGTCGGGCCGATCTCGCGCATGTCGGTGCTGACCGTCGCGGGCGACTCCGGGCAGTTGACCGTATAGCCGGTGACCAGCGCCTGCGCGTACGAAAAGATGTTCTGGCCGATCCACGCCAGCGGCAGGTACGCCAGCACGTCCTCGTAGACCGTGAGGCCCTCCATCTCGGTGCACGCGCGCGACCGGTCGATCAGCGCCCGGTGCGTCTGCACCACGCCCTTCGGCTTGCCGGTGGTGCCGGAGGTGTAAAAAAGGGCGGCGGTGTCGTCGGGTGACCCCTTGGCGATCTCCTCGTCGACGAACTTCGGTTGCACCGCCAGCAGCTGCTCGCCGAGCTTGATCAGCTGCTCGTACGGCAGCAGCCCGTCGTGCGTGTAGTGGCGCAGGCCGCGCGGGTCGTCGTAGTAGATGTGCTTCAGTTGCGGGTGCTGCTCGCGCACCTCGAGCATCTTGTCGACCTGTTCCTGGTCCTCGACGATCGCGTAGGCGATCTCGGCGTTGTGGAATACGTAGACCATCTCGGCGGCGATCGCGTCCTGATACAGCGGCACCGGAATGCCGCCGAGCGACTGCGCCGCCATCATCGCGAAATACAGGCGCGGCCGGTTCTCGCCGACGATGGCCAGGTGGTCGCCGCGTCGGAAGCCCTGCACGTGCAGGCCGGCGGCGAGCTTCTTGACCTCGTCGGCGACCTGCGCCCAGGTCCAGGTCTGCCAGATGCCGAGATCCTTTTCGCGCAGCGCCGGATGCTTGTCGCGCCAATGCGCGTGATACAGCAGCAGCCGCGGAAAGGTGTCTGGCAACTCGGCTTGCGCCTGCGCCATGCGCTCGTCTCCTCAGGTACTCCAGTGGGTGCGGTGCAGCAATCCTTGCCGGCCGCGCCTCGATTTTTTGGTGCGCGCGAATCTACACGATGGCCGCCCGCGGGCAAGCTGTCGTTGCTACGGGCAGCCGCAGACAAGGTAACCGGGCGGCCGCGCTTCGCGCTGTCATCCGCGCGACAATCGGCGCATGGGCGAAACCCTTGAGCAGATGCTGCAGGCCACGCGCTGGGGCGCGGCGCTGGCGCCCGAGCAACTGGCCCGCGTCGTGGCCGAGTCCTCCGAGGTGGTGGTGCCGGCCACCGGTTACGTGTGCCGCAGCGGCGAGCCGGTCGATGCTTGGCTCGGTGTCCTCGACGGGATGGTGAAGATGATGATCTCCACCCCCGCCGGGCGCGCCTCGACCTTCACCAGCATCCCGGCCGGCGGCTGGTTCGGCGAGGGCAGCCTGCTGAAGACCGAGCCGCGCCGCTACGACGTCATCGCCCTACGCGACTCGCGCATCGCCCGCGTGCCGCGCCGCACCTTCGAGTGGCTGCTGAACACCAGCATTCCCTTCAACCGCTTCCTGCTCGTGCAGCTGAACGAGCGGCTGGGCCAGTTCATCGGCATGCTCGAGGCGCAGCGCCTGCACGATCCCGACGCGCGCGCCGCGCGCTGCGTGGCGGGGCTGTTCAACCCGATCCTCTATCCCGGCATCGGCAAGCGGCTGGAGGTGTCGCAGGAGGAGATTGGTTACTTGGCCGGGATCTCGCGCCAGCGCGTCAACCAGGCGCTGCACGCGCTGGAGGCGGCGGGGCTGCTGAAGGTCGAGTACGGCGCGATCGTCATTCACGACCTCGACGGCCTGCGCCGCTACGGTTCGTGAAGGGGCGACGATGAAGACGGTGACGCTGCCTGGCGACGAGACGGTGCCGGCGCTGGGGCTGGGCACGTGGCGGATGGGCGAGTCGAAGCGGACCCGCAGTGCCGAGGTCGATGCCGTGCGGCTGGCGCTGGAGCTCGGCTACCGGCTGATCGACACCGCCGAGATGTACGGCGAAGGCGGCGCCGAGGAAGTGATTGGCGAGGCGCTGGCCAGCGGGCCGGTGCGGCGCGAGCAGGTGTTCCTGGTGAGCAAGGTCTATCCACACAACGCCAGCCGCAAGGGGACGATCGCGGCCTGCGAGCGCTCGCTCGTCCGGCTGCGCACCGACTGGATCGACCTGTACCTGCTGCACTGGCGCGGCGCGGTACCGCTGGCCGAGACGGTGGAGGCGTTTGAGACGCTGCGCGCGCAGGGCAAGATCCGCCGCTGGGGCGTGAGCAACTTCGACTTGGCCGACCTGCAGGAACTGTGGTCCACCGACGACGGCGCGCAGTGCACCGCCAACCAGGTCTATTACTCCGCCAGCCAGCGCGGCATTGAGTTTGACCTGCTGCCGTGGCAGCGACGGCACGGCGTGGCGACGATGGCCTACTGCCCGATCGACCAAGGCGCACTCGCCCGCAACGGCGCCCTGGCTGCGATCGCGCGCGCCCGCGGCGCCACGGCGGCGCAGGTGGCGCTGGCGTGGGTGCTGCGCCAGCCCGATGTGATCGCGATTCCGAAGGCCGTGCAGCCGGCGCATCTGCGTGACAACTTCGCCGCCGCGGCGATGACGCTTTCAGCCGCCGAGCTGGCGCAGATCGATGCCGCCTTCCCGCCGCCGGCGCGCAAGCGGCCGCTGCACATGAGTTGAGGCCGCCGTGGGCAAGCCGTCGCTTCCGGCTCCCGGCACGCAGCCCGGCCGGCGCCCGCGGGCCGCGTCGGGACCGGCTGCGCGCCACCGGGCGCGGGAGCGACAGTCTGGGCGTGCATCCGCGGCGCGTGACGACCTCGCGGCGGTTGCCGTTTGCCGCGCTTGCCGGGATGGGCCCGCGGCTTGCTGCAACCTCGGGGGGCTGGCGATGATCGGCTCCCGGCCTTGGAGCGAGGCTGGCGAGCGGTCCCAGCACCCGGCTGAGCTCGCCCAAGAATAGCCGCGCGATGTTTGACCTCGAGACCTGGGAGCTGGCCAGCTACATCGTGACCGTGATCGGTCTGCCGCTGGCGATCGTCCTGTTCCTCTACGAGCAGCGCAAGGAGCGCGCCAACGAGGAGGACGAGGTCTACCAGTTGCTCGCCAACGCCTACAACGACTTCCTGAAGGTGGTGATCGACAACGCCGACCTGCACCTGCGCTCCAACGCGCCGACGCCGGACCTGACGCCCGAGCAGCGGGAGCGGATGCTCGCCGTCTTCGACATGCTGATCTCGCTGCTGGAGCGCGCCTACCTCACCGCCTGGTCGCCGAACATGACGTCGGAGCAGGCGCGGCGCTGGAACTCGTGGGAGGACTTCATGCGCGAGTGGATCCGCCGCGACGACTTCTACCAGCGCCTGCCGGAGCTGCTGCGCGGCGAGGACCCCGAGTTTGCCGAGTACATGCGCGCGCTGGCCCGCGACGAGCGCGGCCAGGAGCTGCCGCCCACCCGCTGAGCGGCGGTGCGTTCGCGCGATTGCTGTCCCACCTGGTGCGGAGACGCCGATGCCGATCTCGCTGGCCACCTTCAACCTGAAGAACCTGCAGTTGCCCGGGCGGCCCATGCATCCCGGCGGCAAGCCCTACACGCAGGACGAGTACGACAGGAAGATCGCCTGGACGGCGGCGATGCTCAAGCGCATCGATGCCGACGTGATCGGCTTCCAGGAGGCGTGGTCGGCTCAGGTGTTGGTCGACGCGTTCCGCGCCGCCGGCCTGCAGATCGGCAAGGCTTATCACCTGGTGGCGCGCGACGGCGCTCCGGGGCGGCCGCAGGTGGCGCTCGCGGCGCGGCGGAGCCGCTTCGACGTCCGCGCCAGCGGATGGACCGAGACCGTGCCGCCGCGATTTTTGCTGCGGCACGGTTGCGTCGACGACAACGACGATGTCAACGCGGTGGACGTGCGCATCCGCGCGCTGTCGCGGCCGCCGCTGAGGGTGCGGCTGCGGCTGCGCAGCGGGCCGTACAGGGGCCGCGAGTTGGCGGTGTGGGTGGCGCACCTGAAGAGCAAGCGGCCGATGGAGCTGGACCGCCGCCACTACGCGGCGCCACGCGGCGAGCCCAACCCCTGGAGCCCGTACTGGGAAGCGATCGGCTCGGCGCTGTCCACCGTGCGCCGCGCCGCCGAGGCCACCGCGCTGCGGATGATGCTCACCGACGCCATGCTCGCTGAGCCGGCGATGCCGGTCGCGGTGCTCGGCGACCTGAACGATGGCACGCTGTCGGTGACCACCACGCTGGTCAGCGGCGAGCCGCCGTACAAGCTGTGGGCCAAGAGTGCCGCCGGCGAAACCGGCGCCCGCACCGCCATCGGCCTGTACAGCGGCGAGACGCTGCAGCAGTACCGCAGCCAGCGCGACGTCTACTACACGCACGTGCACGCCAACCGGATGGAAAGCCTCGACCATGTGCTGGTGTCGCGGCACTTCTACGACCACTCGCCGGACCGGCTGTGGTCGTTCCGCGAGCTGAAGGTCTGGAACGACCACCTGCACGACGCCAACACCGAGGGCAAGACCGCGGAGCGGTGGCCAAGCGACCATGCGGTGGTCGCCGCGTTCTTCGACGACAACCCGGCGCCGAAGGTCGAGGGCGGCGCGGTGGCCGCCGCCGGCGAGCGCGACGCCCCGGCGTGACCGTGCTCATGTCTGGCCAGACGCGCCCTCGTTGTCCGTCGTCGCAACCCGCCCGCGGCGTCGCGCCGGTCGGAGCTGCCCGATGCCGGGCTCGCAGCGTGCACC
>CALGWX010000118.1 GCA_937936215.1 uncultured Burkholderiaceae bacterium
GCACGCGTTCCGGGTCGCCAGCGGGCTGGACTCGATGGTGCTCGGCGAGCCGCAGATCCTCGGCCAGATGAAGCAGGCCGAGCGGCTGTCGCGCCAGGCCGGCGGCCTTGGGCTGCTGCTCAATCACCTGTTCCAGCGCACCTTCGCGGTGGCCAAGGAAGTGCGCTCCAGCACCGAGATCGGCGCCCACTCGGTGTCGATGGCCGCCGCCGCGGTGCGGGTGGCGGAGAGCATCTTCGGCGAGTTGAACAACAGCCACGTGCTGCTGATCGGCGCCGGCGAGATGATCGAACTGACCGCCACCCACATCGCGGCGCGGCGGCCGAAGTCGATCACGGTGGCCAACCGCACGGTCGAGCGCGCGGCGACGCTGGCGCACCGCTTCCAGGGCCAGTCGATGCGGCTGGCGGAGCTGCCCGACAACCTCGCCCGCTTCGACATCGTGGTGTCCTGCACCGCCAGCACGCTGCCGATCATCGGGCTGGGCATGGTCGAGCGCGCGGTGAAGAGCCGCCGCCGCCGGCCGATGTTCATCGTCGACCTGGCGGTGCCGCGCGACGTCGAGCAGGAGGTGGCGCGCCTGGAGGACGTCTACGTCTACACGGTGGACGACCTCGGCAAGATCGTCGCCACTGGCACCGAGAGCCGGCAGGCGGCAGTGGCGCAGGCCGAGGCGATCATCGAGACGCGGGTGCGCGATTTCGACGCCTGGATCCGCAGCCGCGCCGCGGTGCCGGTGATCCAGGGCCTGCGCAGCCGCGCCGAGACGCTGTCGGCGCGCGAAATCGAGCGCGCCAAGAAACTGCTGGCGCGGGGCGAACCGCCCGAGGCCGTGATCGAGCAGCTGGCGCAGGCGCTGACCAACAAGTTCCTGCACGCGCCGGTGTCCGCCCTGCGCGAGGCGGCGGGCGCCGACGAGGCCGCGCGCGCGCAGCTGGTGGCGCTGCTGTCGCGCTTCTACTCCCAACCCGAGCATTAGCTGACGGCCGATCGCGCCGGGCGCCGGTACGGCCGGCGCGCGGCCGTCGCCGCTTTCCCATGAAACCTTCGATGCACAGCAAGCTCGCCCAGCTGGCGAAGCGGATGACCGAGATCGACGCGCTCCTGTCCCGCGAGGACGCGGCGCGCGACATGAACCGCTTCCGCGCCCTGGGCCAGGAGCGGGCCGAAATCGAGCCGGTAGTGGCGGGCTTTCACGAGTACAACCGCGCCCAGGCCGACCTGCTGGCGGCGCAGGAGATGCTCGCCGACCCCGACCTGAAGGCGCTGGCGGAGGAGGAGATTCACGCCGCCGCAAGCCGCATCGAGACGCTCGAAGGCGAGCTGCAGCGGCTGCTGCTGCCGAAGGACCCCAACGACGAGCGCAACGTCTACCTGGAGATCCGCGCCGGCACCGGCGGCGAGGAGTCGGCGCTGTTCGCCGCCGACCTGCTGCGGATGTACCTGCGCTACGCCGAGCGCAACCGCTGGAAGACGGAGATCATTTCCGAGTCGCCGTCGGACCTCGGCGGCTACAAGGAAGTGATCGTGCGCATCGAGGGCGCCGGCGCCTACTCGAAGCTGAAATTCGAATCCGGTGGCCACCGCGTGCAGCGGGTGCCGGAGACCGAGGCGCAGGGCCGCATCCACACCTCCGCCTGCACGGTCGCGGTGCTGCCCGAGGCCGACGAGATCGACGACGTGAAGATCGACCCCGCGGAACTGCGGATCGACGTCTTCCGCGCCTCCGGGGCCGGCGGCCAGCACGTGAATAAGACCGAATCGGCGGTGCGGCTGACCCATCTGCCCACCGGTATCGTGGTCGAGTGCCAGGACGACCGCAGCCAGCACAAGAATCGGGAGCGGGCGATGAAGGTGCTGGCCGCCCGGCTAAAGGACAAGCAGGTGCAGGAAGCGCAGGCGAAGGAAGCGTCGACCCGCAAGAGCCTGATCGGCTCCGGCGACCGCTCCGAGCGCATCCGCACTTACAACTTCCCGCAGGGGCGGGTGACCGACCACCGCATCAACCTGACGCTTTACAAGATCGACCAGATCATGGACGGCGACCTGTCCGAGCTGACGGCGGCGCTGACGGCCGAGCACCAGGCCGAGCAGTTGGCGGCGCTGGCCGAGGTCGCGTGAGCGGCCGCGAGTGAATCGACTGCGCGTCCCGATCTCGCCCCTGCGGCTCGCCGCCGTACGCCTCGGTACGGGTCCGCTGGCGGGCAGCGACCTCGGGCTGCTCGCGACGATTTCTTCACAGCCGCTGAGGCCATGACCACCCGCACCGAGCGCGACACCTTCGGCCCGATCGAGGTGCCGGCCGAGCGCCTGTGGGGCGCGCAGACGCAGCGCTCGCTGCACTTCTTCGCCGTCTCGACCGAGAAGATGCCGCGCGAGTTGGTGCTGGCGCTGGTGCGCGTGAAGCGTGCCGCCGCGCAGGCCAACCGCGAGCTTGGCCAGTTGCAGGCCAGCAAGGCGCAGGCGATCGTCGCCGCCTGCGACGAGGTGCTGGCCGGGCAGCACGAGGCCGAGTTCCCGCTGTCGGTGTGGCAGACCGGCTCGGGCACGCAGACGAACATGAACGTCAACGAGGTGCTGGCCAACCGCGCCTCGGAACTGCTCGGCGGCGGCCGCGGCATGGCGCGGCTCGTGCATCCGAACGACGACGTCAACCGCGGCCAGAGCAGCAACGACGTCTTCCCGACGGCGATGCACGTGGCAGCGGCGGTGGCGATCGAGCGGCGGCTGCGACCGGCGCTCGCAGCGCTGCGGGCGACCTTGGCCGCGAAGGTGGGCGAGTTCGCCGGCCTCGTCAAGATCGGCCGCACGCACCTGCAGGACGCCACGCCGCTGACGCTGGGGCAGGAGTTTTCCGGCTACGTGGCGCAACTGGACCTCGCGGCCGCCGCGATCGAGGCCGCGCTGCCGGCGGTGCGCGAGCTGGCGATCGGCGGCACCGCGGTCGGCACCGGCCTGAACGCGCACCCCGAGTTCGGCGCCCGAGTCGCGGCCAGGCTTGCCGCCGACACGGGGCTTGCCTTCGTCGCCGCGCCGAACATGTTCGCGGCGCTGGCGGGCCACGAGCCGCTGCTGGCGCTGCACGGGGCGCTGAAGACGCTCGCCGCCGCCCTGCACAAGATCGCCAACGACATCCGCTGGCTCGCCAGCGGGCCGCGGGCGGGGATCGGCGAGATCACGATCCCGGAAAACGAGCCGGGCTCGTCGATCATGCCGGGCAAGGTCAACCCGACCCAGTGCGAGATGCTGACGATGGTGGCGGCGCAGGTGGCCGGCAATGACGTGGCCGTCCAGTTCGGCGCCATGAGCGGCAACTTCGAGCTCAACGTGTACAAGCCATTGATCGCGCACAACGTGCTGCAGTCGATCCGGCTGCTCGCCGACGGCATGGCCAGTTTCGACGCCCACTGCGCGCGCGGCATCGCGCCGAACCGCGAGCGGATCGCGGAACTCGTCAGCCGCTCGCTGATGTTGGTCACGGCGCTCACCCCGCACATCGGCTACGACCGCGCGGCGGCGATCGCCAAGAAGGCGCACCAGGATGGCAGCAGCCTGCGCGAGGCGGCGCTGGCCCTGGGGGTCTCGGGCGACGACTTCGACCGCTGGGTGCGCGCCGAGGACATGATCGGGCCGCGGCCATGATCCCTCGCGGCATCGACAAGCCGTCCGAGCCGGAGCGCGCCGGGACGCTCGGCGGCTCGCCGGCATCCCCCGCGTCGGGGCGCGGGGCGGCGACGGTCGGCGACTTGCTCTCAGGCAGCGGGTTGCCGCGCGCCGAGGCGCGACGGTTGCTCGCCGCCGCGCTCGGCACGGCGATCGAGGCGCTGGTGGCGAGGCCGCAGCAGCCGGTCGATGCCGCGGCGGCGGCGCGCTTCGAGGCGCTTTTGGCGCGGCGCACCGCCGGCGAGCCGATCGCGTATC
>CALGWX010000119.1 GCA_937936215.1 uncultured Burkholderiaceae bacterium
TGGGATCGAGGCCGCGGCAGCGCCGCGCCAAGACGCCGACCGGCACCGCCGCCCCAGCCTAGATCGACCTGCCGCTGAAGACGGAGGATTGAGGACGCGGCGGGCAACGCTCGACCTTCGCGGCCGCGCCGCGCGGGCCGCGAGGCGCTGCACGCTGGGTCACGCGGTTCCGCGACGGTGGCCACACCGCGCTGCCCCGGCACCGCTGCCGTTTTAGCGCGGCGGTGAATGCGCCAGCAGCCCGCGTACCGTTGCGAGGAAGACCCGTGCTGCCGTCGGGAGCGATCGTCCGGGGCGCCGACGGCGCCTCAAGGCGACAGCGCGGACGAGGTTCCCTGATGCTGACGATCGCGTCATGCCGCCGCCCGACGGCGCGCTTGAGGTTGCGGCGCCGGCGGCGTCAGCGTTGACGGTCGAGCACCATCACCGCCCGGAAGTCGTTGACGTTGGTGAGCGTCGGGCCGGTGATCACCTGGTCGCCGAGCGCCTCGAAAAAGCCATGGCCGTCGTTGTCCGCCAGCCGGTCGGCGGCACGCATGCCCTGGCTGAAGGCGCGCGCGAGTGTGTCGGGGGCAACGATGGCGCCGGCCACGTCCTCGGCGCCGTCGACGCCGTCGGTGTCGCCGGCGATCGCCCACACGCCAGCCAGGCCTTCGAGCGCTACCGCCAGCGACAGCAGGAACTCCACATTTCGCCCGCCGCGCCCGCGACCGCGCACGGTGACGGTGGTCTCGCCGCCTGACAGCAGCACGCACGGCGGCGCCAGCGGCTGCCCATGCTGCACCACCGAGCGGGCGATGCCGGCCATCACCTTGCCCACGTCGCGCGCCTCGCCTTCGATGGCGTCGCCCAGCAGAAGCGGCGCGACGCCGGCGGCGCGCGCCACCGCCGCCGCGGCTTCGAGCGACTTCTGCGGCGTGGCCACCAGCCGGATCTCGGCGCGGGCCAGGCGCGGATCGCCGGGCTTGATGCTCTCGCCGCGGCCGGATTCGAGCACCTCGCGCACCTGCGGCGCCAGCGCGATACCGTAGCGGCGCACGATCGCCAGCGCGTCGGCGCAGGTGGTCGGATCGGGCACCGTCGGGCCGGAAGCGATGTTGATCGGGTCGTCGCCCGGCACGTCGGAGATCGCCAGCGTCAGCACCCGCGCCGGGGCGCAGGCCGCCGCCAGCCGCCCACCCTTGATGGCGGAAAGGTGCCGGCGTACGCAGTTCATCTCGGAGATCGAGGCGCCGGATTTCAACAGTTCGCGGTTGACCGCCTGCTTGTCCTCCAGCGTCAGGCCGTCGATCGGCAGCGGCAGCAGCGCCGAGCCGCCGCCGGAGATCAGGCACAGCACGAGATCACGCTCGGTGAGCCCGCGCGCGACATCGAGCATCCGCTTCGCCGCGGCCAGCCCCGCGGCGTCGGGCACCGGGTGCGCGGCCGCGACGATCTCGATGCGCTGGCACGGCACCGCGTAGCCGTAGCGAGTGACGACCAGCCCGGACAGTTCGCCCGGCCAGTGGTCCTCGACCGCGCGCGCCATCGCCGCCGACGCCTTGCCGGCCCCGATCACGATCAGCCGGCCGCCGCCGAGATCCTCGAGCCGCGGCAGGTGCGGCGGCACGTTGCGCGCCGGCTGCGCCGCTTCGACCGCGGCGTCGAACATGCGCCGCAGCAGGGCGCGGGGGTCGGGCGTCATTTCGCGCTCCCGGTGCAAATGGCGCGCGGGGGCGGCGTCACACACCCCCGCCGCCCAACCACGCGCCCCGCCACGGCGGCCGGCTACTGGGCCACCTCATGATTGGCCAGCTTCTCCAGCGCCCGCACCATGGCCGAGTGGTCCCACTTGGCGCCGCCATGCGCCACGCAGGCGTTGAAAAGCTCCTGCGCGATGGCGGTGTTCGGCAGGCTCACGCCCAGGGCCCGCGCGGCCGACAGCGCCAGGTTCAGGTCTTTCTGGTGCAGCTCGATTCGGAACCCCGGATCGAAGGTGCGCTTGATCATCCGCTCGCCGTGCACCTCCAGCACGCGCGAGGACGCGAAGCCACCGAGCAGCGCCTGCCGCACCTTGCCCGGGTCGGCGCCGGCCTTGGCGGCGAACAGCAGCGCCTCGGCGACGGCCTCGATGTTCAGCGCCACGATGATCTGGTTGGCCACCTTGCAGGTCTGCCCGTCGCCGTTGCCGCCCACGAGGGTGATGTTCTTGCCCATCGCCTCGAACAGCGGCTTCGCCCGCTCGAAGGCGGCCTCGGGGCCGCCGACCATGATGGTCAGCGTGGCGTTGCGGGCGCCGACCTCGCCGCCGGAGACGGGCGCGTCGAGGTAGTCGCAGCCGAGTTCGTTGATGCGCTTGGCGAAGTCCTTGGTCGCCATCGGCGAGATCGAACTCATGTCGATGACCACCTTGCCCCTGGAAAGGCCGTGCGCCACGCCGTCGTCGCCGAACAGCACCTTGGCCACGTCCGGCGTGTCGGGCAGCATGGTGATGACCACCTCCGCCTGCTGCGCCACTTCCTTCGGGCTGGCGCAGGGGTGCGCCATGCTGCTCGCCATCTCCGGCGGCACGCCGGAACGCGAATGCAGGAACAGCCTGTGGCCGGCCTTGGCCAAGTTCAGGGCCATCGGCTTGCCCATGATGCCCAGCCCGATGAAGCCGACGTGGGTCATGCGTGCTCTCCTTCAAGTTGCTAGTCGCGGTTTGTCGTTGCCCCTGGCCTGGTCGCGCCGCTCGATGCCGGCACCGAGTGGCCGCCCGGGGACCACCAAGTCAGAAGCGGCCCCTGCCGCCGTCGCCGCCTTCGCTGCACGGCCCTGACCGCGCCGCAGCGGCCCACTGCCGGCGCCGCCCCGTGGCCGCCGCGCACCGAAAGACAGGGCCGGCTCACAGCCCGTGCGCGGCGCGCCAGCTTAGCCCGGCCTCGGTGGTCGTTGCCGGCCGGTACTCGCAGCCGATCCAGCCGTCGTAGCCGAGTCGGTCGATCCAGCCGAAGAGGAACCGGTAGTTGATCTCGCCCGTTCCCGGCTCGTTGCGCCCCGGGTTGTCGGCCAACTGCATGTGCGCGATCTTGCCGAGGTTCGCCTTGATCGTGTTGGCGAGTTCGCCCTCCGTCCGCTGCGCGTGGTAGATGTCGTACTGCAGGTAGAGGTTGTCCGAGCCGACCTCGGCGATCAGCTCCAGGGCCTGCGCGCTGCGGTTCAGATAGAAGCCGGGGATGTCGAAGGCGTTGATCGGCTCGATCAACAGCTTGATGCCTGCGCGCTTCAGTTTCTCCGCCGCATAGCGCAGGTTCTCGACGAACGTGGCGCGCAGCGTCTGCCCCGCGACGCCCTTCGGTGCGATCCCGGCCAGGCAGTTCAGTTGCGGTGCGCCGAGCTGTGTGGCGTACTCGATGGCGCGGTCCACGGCGTTGCGGAACTCGGCGACGCGGTCCGGATGGCAGCCGATGCCGCGCTCGCCCTGGGCCCAGTCGCCTGGCGGCAGGTTGTGCAGCACGAGCTGCAGGCCGTTGCCTTGCAGGCGGGCGCGCAGCTCGGCTGGCGGATACTCGTACGGAAAGAGGAACTCCACCGCCGTGAAGCCCGCCTTCGCGGCGGCCTCGAAGCGGTCGAGGAACGGCACCTCGTTGAACAGCATGGTCAGGTTGGCGGCAAGGCGGGGCATGCGGTCTCCTCCGGGGTCAGTCGCAGCCGCGCAGCCCGCAACGCCGCGCGGCCCAGTTCACGATGGCGATGCGGCAGGCCGAGCCTTGGCGGGTCGCGGGGCAGGCCACGGCGCCGCGGATCATCTCCTGCACGGCGACGAGGTTCATGGCGCCGCGGCCGCCCACTCGGCCAGCCTTTCGGCCGCGCTGCGGTAGCCGGCGACGATGATTTCCTCGGCGCGGAAAAATTCGAGGAAGCGCACCTCCCCCAGCGGGGGCTGGATCAGGAGGTCCGGCGGGTCGAAACCGAGCCGGGCCTGCGTCAGGCGGCTTTCCATCACGTTGATCGACGCCAGCAGCACTTCGAAGATGCTGGGCAGCGGCTCCTCGCTCGACGCCCAGCGCGAAAACTGCGCCCATCCCGGGACCTCGCGCGAGAACAGCCGCGCCGTCAGCGCCTGCAGCCCCTGCCGATAGCTCTCCGCCCAGCGCGACAGCTTGCCCGGCGCCGGCGGCGCCGCGAGCAGCGGCTTGAGGTTTTTGCCGGCGACGATCTGGTGGTTCAGGTCGACGGCGATCACGAACTCGGCGCCCATCGCGCGCACCGCGCTGACCGGCACCGGATTGACCAGGCCGCCATCGACCAGGATGCGGCCGTTGCTGCGCACCGGGGTGAAGATGCCCGGCACCGAGATGCTGGCGCGCACGGCCTCGATCACGTCGCCGCTGCGGATCACGACTTCCTCGCCGCTGGCGATGTCGGTGGCCACCGCGGCAAAGGGCTTCGGCAGCGCCTCGATCGCCTCGGCGTGCACGTGGGCGCGCACCAGTTCGCTGACCTTGGCGCCGTCGAGCAGGCCGGACTTCGGCAACACAACGTCGAAATACGACACCAGCTTCTTCCAGTCGAACGACAGGAAGGTCGCCTCCAGGTCGTCGAGCTTGCCGGCGGCGTGGATCGCGCCGATGAGCGCGCCCATGCTGGTGCCGGCGACGTAGTCCACCTCGATGCCCGCCTCTTCGAGCGCGCGGATCACGCCCAGGTGCGCCAGCCCGCGTGCCGAGCCGCTTCCCAGCGCCAGGCCGATCCGGCGCCGGCCGGCAAGGGGGTGCGGTTCGATGTCGGCGGGCGCGGCCATCGTGAACACGGAGAAACGCGGCGCTTGCCGCCAGCGGCGCCGCGATCGCGGCCGCTGCCGCCATGGCAAGGCGCGGGCGCGCCCACTGTACGCCGGTCGCGCCGACGGCGCTGCAGCCGGTCGCGGGCAAGGCACGGTCGCGGCGCGGCTTCAGTTCAGGAGCCCCGCCAGTTCCAG